>JANLPM010000229.1:0-3213 GCA_031367265.1 Actinomycetes bacterium | reverse complement strand
CGGATTTTGCCCATGCGCATTAAGCGAATTTTTGTAGCCAAGAAATATATCTCCTGTTTATGTGTGTCGTATCCTCTTCACAACAGCGGGGTGCGTGGTGAAGGCGATTGGACTATCGGTTGTTTGGATGTCGCTGGGGGTAGAGGGCCCCTTCAACAGGCCCTTATTCTGCCATCTAGGTTGCAGATACGCGAAATCGCCTAGAGCGACTCCTCCAAGGCGCGTTTGGCGGGATTACCTGATTTAGACTTCTTTTTTGTTGGGTGGGCTTTGGCCGCTAGTGCTGGTAAGCCTAATCCCGACATCCCAGCGGGCATGGAACCATTGCGAACCTGCCTCATCATTTTTTGGGCGGCGCTGAAACGATCCACAAGATTATTTACATCTGAGGTTTTATGGCCAGATCCCACAGCGATACGCGCACGTCGAGAGCCATTTAATATTTTAGGGTCGCGGCGCTCGGCAGCTGTCATTGACTGCACAATAGCCTTAGTACGCACAATTTCGCTCTCATCGAAATCTTTGCTCGAAGCCATTGCCTTTAACTGTCCAGCGCCAGGAAGCATTCCTAAAAGCTTAGACATACCACCCATCTTCGCCATCCCTTGAAGTTGGTCTAAGAAATCCTCTAAAGTAAAATCTTCACCTCTTGTAAACTTAGCTTCCAGTTTTGCTGAAGTGTCGCCACCAAATGCCTTCTTAGCTTGCTCTGCCAAGGTGGCAACATCCCCCATGCCTAAAATTCTTGATGCCATGCGATCGGGATAGAAAATATCGAAATCTGTTAATTTTTCACCGGTTGAAGCGAACATAATTGGGCGTTTAGTTATCGATGCGATTGATAACGCCGCTCCACCTCGAGAATCGCCATCGAGCTTAGTCAAAACTACGCCATCAAAGCCCACACCATCCAGGAATGCTTGGGAGGTGCGCACTGCATCCTGGCCTATCATCGAATCAACAACAAATAAGATTTCACTCGGATTTATGGCATCGCGAATATCACGTGCCTCTTTCATCAGTTCGGAATCAACTCCAAGGCGCCCTGCAGTATCAACAATGACAATGTTGTACTGCTTAGCTTTTGCAAATTCAATCCCTGCCTTAGCAACATCGACTGGATTACCCTTACCGTTTCCGACTTCAGGAGCAAAAACATGAACGCTAATACTCTCTCCAACGATCTGAAGTTGAGTAACTGCGTTTGGGCGTGCTAAATCTGCGGCGACTAAGAGCGGGGTATTACCTTGATCGGCATAGAACTTAGCTAATTTTCCGGCCAGCGTTGTTTTACCCGCACCTTGCAGACCTGCCAACATTATTACCGTTGGGGGGTTTTTTGAAAAACGAACTCTGCGGGCGTGGCCGCCAAGAATTTCAACGAGACAAGCGTTAACAATTTCAAAGATTGCTTGTGCTTGATTGACACCTGGCTGCATACTGGCAAGAGCTGACTCCGATTTATCGGCGATCTCGGCGACAAACTCTTCTACTACCTTTAATGCAACATCGGACTCAAGTAATGCCGTTCGAATCTGGCTGCAAACCGCATCAATATCAGTTGAGGAGATTCTTCCCCGGGTACGCAGGACGGAAAAGACACCAGTAAAGCGCGAAGTCAGCGATTCAAACATAGTGGGTTAAGACTACTTCAGGGCCAGATGAAGTCCTGCAATCACTTCTTCTGCACGTTCATCACTTAAAGCCCCGCCAATTAATTCAGTCACATACAAGGTATCTATAGCTTCAGCGCCAAGGGTTGTCACAATCGCCGAACGAATATCGACCTTTGCATGTGTAATTGCCGAACCAATTCTAAATAGCAGGCCGGGGCGATCATGACTGCGCACTTCTATGACCGTGGCATCCGTTGCTGCATCGTTAAAATAAACTACTTCAGGTGCTGGAACGGGAATACTAGGAATAGAAGCATAGGCTTGAGCGCGTGCCAACAACTTCCCTTCGATAAGTGTTGAATCTTCAAATGCTTTTACTATTTCATTACGAAGAGTTAGTTGGGTGATTTCAGGGGCATGTGGTTCAGGAGTGACAATCCAATACATCACCGCCGAGGCGCCGTGGCTTTTAGTGCGCGCCGATTTTACATCTAGTCGAGATATATTAAGAACTCCGGCAACCAATGAAAGTAAACCTGGTTTATCTGGAGATACCATTTCAATTGAATATCCACTTGCATGCTTTTCTAAAACTATTGAGAGCGTTCCACTCTCTGCAAGCACAAGTTGTTCATGAGTTAACGCCGGCTGGGCAGCGATCATAGATCCACTCATTGTGCGTCGAACTCGGTGAACGAGATCATTCACTAGTGAAGCCTTCCAATCACTCCAACCGGCGCTCCCAGTGGCCTCACCATCGGAGACACTCAAGGCATGCAAAAGCTCGAGAGTATTTAAATCTGGAATAACTTCAATGATAGAGGCGATTGTTGCCGGATCATCTAAATCTCGTCTGGTTGCTGTCGAAGATAATAAGAGGTGGTGTCGTACCAGTAGTTGTAAAGTCTGGATATCACTCGGCGAAAAACCAATGCGCTGTGCCAAAGGTGCAATTAATCGCGCTCCGCGAACGCAGTGATCCTCGGTATCTCCCTTTCCAATGTCATGAAAAATCGCGGCAAAGAGAAGGAGATCAGGGCGATGAACTTTTCGCGTCAGCGCGCCGGCATACACAGCAGTTTCAACTAGATGGCGGTCAACAGTATGGCGATGTAGCGCGTTTCGCTGGGCGAGAGATCTAAGCGGGCGCCATTCTGGTATCCAACTAAATATGATTTCTTCTTGATCAAGAGTTTCGAAAATTCGAACCATCGATACTCCAGCACCAATAAGTGAGATTAAGAGTTCGCGAGCCTCGCGAGGCCATGGGGTAGGAAGTAAGCCCGTACCCGCCTTAAGTGATTCGGTTATTAAATCGCAAGTCTCCAATGAAATCGGCAGACCTAATTGAGCCGCCATTGCCGCTGCGCGCAAACCAATAACGGGGTCATCACCGATTTGAACCAAAGGATCGATGACAATCTCATTGCCGCTCACACTAATATTTTTAGCCACTGAAACTGTATTTTTCTTTCGTGCAAAACGGGTAAAGCTGCCGGTGGATTTATGTTCAATTGAATGCCACGTGTACTCAAGAAGATAATCAACCAACCGCGCAGCTTGAGCGACTTCGCTCATCATCGCATCGGCATCAACA
>JANLPM010000221.1:0-3842 GCA_031367265.1 Actinomycetes bacterium | reverse complement strand
CTGATTGCCTGGTCCGAATTTCCAGCCCCTGAATGCCGGCTAGATGCGAGAGTAAAAACTCAATTTCCTCCTCATCGCAATCAAGATTGGCCTTTATAAAAGTTTCTGTCGGAGCAAATACTCTTTCGGCAACAAAGTTTTGCGAGAACAAAAAAGTAGTTAGGTCGCTATGAGCTATCGGAAGGTATCCACGCATGCGTCAATAGTATTAGATGTTAACTAACCATCTCACTTGCTATTTTTGCTATCGACTTGCGTAAGGCTGAACGCTCATTTACCTCAATTAACGTAGATTTCTGAAGTTCAGCCGAGCTCGCAGCACGGCCATCGCGAGCAATGACGCGAACACATAGTGGTTTAAGTGCGGTAGTTGTTGCCAGAAATTTGGCTTCCTCATCGGCGCCTTTTCGACCTTGGGCGCGCATATTCAGAGTGAAACTCAGCGCGCTTCGAATCGCCGTCTTTTCAATGAGTTCACTTACTTGCTGTAGCCGATGCAATCCCAATAAATCGGGTCGTGCAACAATCATTAACTCATCGGATTGATCGCAGCTCCATGTTGTCATTGCCGATGTCCAACGTCGATCTGTGAGTCGATTCGATAGTCCAGAAATTGAACCTAGGTCAATCACAATTCGTTCAAATGTTTGTGTTGCCTGCTCCATCAAAGCCTCAAAAGTAGCTGCTTGATCCTGCACAATTTCGGCAATTGAAAGAGAAGGAGCGATTTTTCGCCAGCCCGAATCACTATTTAAATTTCGTATTGCCAGCAGTGCAGCTATAGAGGGTGCACGAAAATTGGCATCGATTAGAAGCGTTTGTTTTTCAAGAATACTCAGCTCCATTGCGATATTTATCGCCAAAGTTGTGCAGCCCGTATTACTGCCCGCTGAGCCGATTGCCAGAACTTGCGCCTTGCGCACTTGGCGCTGCGTCTGGGTACTTTGTCGCAACATCGGAGCGCGCACAAAACCTCGCACTAAACTCACTAAATCCGTAGTTGTAGTTGGTAAAAAATGTAGTTCTCCTAAATGAATATCTTTCTCAGGCTGCGTCGAAAAACCTACAAGCTGTTTGACTAATTTAGAAACCGCGTCCAGCCTAAGTCGAGTTATGCCTGGTAAGTCAGGTGCAAAAATTAGTAGTGAGCCTTGGGCGCGTTCTGAGTTTGCGAGTAAATATTTTTCAAGGGATTCAATGTCAATTGCACGGAAAATAACACTCCACCCTTGTGCAAAGAATGTTCCGGCTACGAACCCTTCGACTTGAGCACTTGAGATGGCTGTTATGACGGTGGGGAGCTCTAAATCAGACATGAGCGCGAACCACCACGAGTCGACCGTGCGTTGTAGCCCTAAGAAGGCGTAAAACTTGCGTCTCTTCAACGGCCACGGTTAACGCTGCGTCGGTTCCGAAGTTCTTACTTTTTTGATCAAAGCTTAAGAGTATAACGCCACCCAATATCATGACTGGATCAACTGATAAATCTCCATTTTGACTATCAATTACCCAATAGATATCCACGCCTTCACCAACTTGAATTCCTGAAGCCACATCTGCGCTGCGAATACTTATGGGTACTGCGCTCGAGGACAGTCTCTGGCTTCTAGAGCTTAGATTTTGGGTACTGAGTATTTGCCCTCCAATAATTTTACTGACTGAAATCATTCCAACGGGGTCATCGCTTTTGGCAACATAAAGGTAGGCGCTTGTATTTAGGTCAAAGTGGCGAAGCTCGATATCGCTTCTAGCCAGTTGATGGCCCGGGTTCATCTCTGAAATGGCGACCCAATAATCGCTTCCTCGGGCTGAAAATGTAGTTAAGAAGAATGCTGAGAGAAATGATGCGGCGATGAGTGTAATAGCAAGTGCCATTCTTGATTTTGAACTCTCTTTTTTATATCCCATAGGACAAACTCAACGCCATTGCAACCCAAAGAATTCTCACTTATCCACACTCATCCATTGGGATGAGTGAAGCCCCAACCATTAGCCGATGTATTACTAATGAAGTTCCACAAATCTAAGGGCTATGACAACTAATCCGCTTTATGACACAGTGCCCACTTTCCATTCGAGCATACTCACTGCAATTTCAAGCGATGAAAACGAAGATTGGCTACATCCTGTGCTAGAGATTTTTCGCCCCCATTCAGAGGTGAAAGTTGCGAAAAAGAACCGACTTTACCTAGTTCCCAGTGTTTTCGACGATGAATTTGATCCTGATTTTGCACCAGTGGTTACTTCTGCCGAGAATCTGCCTGAACTCATTCAGTGGTGCAGCAATTTTACTAGAAATGTTTTAGAAGTTCTTGCTGGACGCCGCCCACCCCATCAATTAGTTAAAGCTTTCCACCATCGCATTTACGTTGAATTACTCAACATTTCCGGCACTCAAAAAGAGGTCGGGCGAATTAGAAAAATTCACATCAGTCAACCGCTCGACGGAATTTGCGAAACCACGTCAACCATTAGATTCGGTGACCGACTGCGTGCTCTGACTTTTAGATTTGAAGGTGTTGATAATCGTTGGATCTGTACCGCTTTAAGGCTTCTTTAGCTCGCGCCATGACAGCGCTTATATTTCTTTCCTGAACCACAGGGGCATGGAGCATTTCGAGAAACCTCGCCAGTCGTTTTGGCACCTGTTTCATCGGCGGCGGTGTATTGCAATCCCGATATTGGAAGAGGTTTTGCTTCTAAGCCTGCCCCGGTAACTTCATTACTGGATGCTTCAACGGTGACTTCAATATTGAAAAGAAAACCTGCGATCTCTTCCTTGATTGCATCCATCATTGCAGAAAAAAGATCGTAACCCTCACGTTGATACTCAATAAGTGGGTCACGTTGAGCCATAGCGCGCAAGCCTATTCCCTCTTGTAAATAATCCATCTCGTAAAGATGTTCGCGCCACTTGCGGTCAAGAACAGATAACAAAACTTTGCGTTCCAGCTCACGCATCACTTCACTACCTAAATCTTCTTCGCGTTGTGCATAGGCATGTTTGCAATCTTCGATTATTCGAGCCGTTAAATAATCAACGTCTATTGCGCTACGTGAGCCAACCTCTTTGATTAACTCTTCGGCTGAAAATGAAATTGGATAGATAGAATGCAGTGCATTCCATAGAGTGTCCAAGTCCCAGTCTTCAGCATAACCAGCGGAGGTAGCTATGCTCACATAGGCCGTAAGTGTTTCGCTAACGAATTCGGCGACTTGATCCTTAATATCTTCGCCTTCAAGAACCATCCGGCGTTCTCCGTAAATTACCTGTCTTTGCCGATTCATAACATCGTCATACTTCAAAACATTTTTACGCATTTCAAAGTTTTGAGCTTCTACCTGAGTTTGCGCGGATCGAATGGCATTACTGACCATCTTGGATTCAATTGGAGCGTCCTCTGGTATACCGGCGGCAGTTAAAAAGCGCTCAACCATCCCTGAGTTAAAACGGCGCATGAGTTCATCTTCAAGTGAAAGATAAAAACGTGATTCTCCGGGATCACCTTGTCGACCTGATCGCCCCCGTAGTTGATTATCAATTCGACGCGATTCGTGGCGCTCGGTACCTAGTACGTACAAACCTCCAAGGGCGACAACATCCTCATGCCCCTTTGCAACTGCCGCCTTTTGTTTAGCGATTTCAAGTGGCCAAGCCGCTTCATAGGCTTCAGCGTTTTCTACCGGCGAAATACCGCGGTGTTGAAGTTCAAAATCGGCCATGAACTCTGGGTTTCCTCCGAGCATAATGTCGGTACCCCGACCTGCCATATTAGTTGCGACCGTTACAGCACCTGCGACTCCAGCCCTGGCAATAATCGCGGCTTCTCTTTGGTGATGCT
>JANLPM010000218.1:0-9638 GCA_031367265.1 Actinomycetes bacterium | reverse complement strand
TTCAGCCCAACTAATGCGTTCAAGTGGCACCGGAACCGCCTTTGAATTGGCAATTGCACGCAGGGCAGTAATGTCGCGCAAACCTCCTCTCGCCTCTTTGATATCGGGTTCCAGAAGATATGCCAACTCACCTGCGCGTTCGTGGCGTACTCGCATAGACGCTCTTAATTCTGGCAGGCGTGATTTCCAATTCTTTTCCCAACTCTTAGTACTATCGCGAGCAACTCCTAATACTAAATCTGAATCCCCAGCAACAAAGCGAATATCCAATAATCCAAGGGCAACTTTTATATCCGAAGCTGAAGTTTTGCGTGTTTCAACGCGTGTGCGCACTGAATAATCAACAGTAAATGAATCCCAAAGCGGGTACAAAAGTGCATTTACAAAATCTTTGAGTTTTTCAGTTGAAAACTGGCCTTGATGCAAAATAAGAATATCCAAGTCAGAGCCTGGTGAAAGTTCACCTCGGCCATATCCACCAACAGCTGCAACGCAAACGCCTTTATCGCCCTCTATTCCAAGGTGTTCAATTGCAGCGCTTGAAAAAAGTGAGAGAAGAGAGCGATCGCTCTCCTTCGATCGTTCTCTTCTCTCGCGCGTACCCATATCTCTATCTTAGATTGCGTCAGGACCGCGTTCACCCGTGCGTACTCGAACTACTTGCTCAACTGGAGTAGTCCAAACTTTTCCATCACCAATAGATCCAGTTGATGCTGCCTTAATAATCACATCGACAACGGAATCGGCATCGGCATCATCTGCCAGAACTTCAAGACGAACTTTCGGTACAAGATCAACTGTGTATTCAGCGCCACGATAGACCTCAGTATGGCCCTTTTGTCGACCGAAACCGCTGGCCTCTGAGACGGTCATCCCAGTTACACCGTGAGCTTGCAAAGCGTTTTTAACATCCTCCAACTTAAATGGTTTCAATATCGCAGTTATGAGTTTCATTAGAAGGAACCTCCCCGTGATGAGCTAGACATTTCATAGGCACTTTCAGCGTGCTCATTTAAATCGATACCTTCAACTTCTTTGTCGTTTTTAATTCTAAATCCAATCGTCTTTTCGATTGCAAATCCTAGAATTAAGGTCACGGCAAATGAGTACAGCGCAACCATACCCACACCAAGGGCTTGCTTACCCAGAAGTGCGGTACCTCCACCGTAAAAGAGGCCATCCAATCCGGAGCTATTGACGACGTGAGTTCCGAACAAACCAATAGCCAATGAACCCCAAATTCCACCCACTAAGTGAACTCCGACCACATCGAGTGAGTCATCAAACCCGAACTTATATTTGAGTCCAACTGCAAGTGCACAGAAAACGCCGGCAAGAACTCCAATAATAACCGCCGCCCATGGTGCAACGAAAGCACATGCTGGTGTGATTGCAACTAATCCTGAAACTGCGCCCGATGCGGCTCCCAGAGAAGTTGCATGACCGTTTCGAATTTTTTCAACTAAAAGCCAGCCAATTAATGCAGCAGCTGTAGCAACTTGTGTGTTCAAAAAGGCAAGAGCAGCTGTGCCATTTGCAGCTAACGCAGACCCTGCATTAAAACCAAACCAACCGAACCATAGGAGTCCAGAGCCCAGCAGAACCAATGGCAGTGAATGTGGACGCATTGATTCTCTGCGCCACCCAATGCGTTTACCTAAAACGATGGCTAGCGCAAGACCCGCCGCACCTGCATTTATATGCACGGCCGTTCCTCCTGCAAAATCCTCAAGACCTTTGCCTGCAAGATAGCCAGTCCCCGTGACCGTATCTCCTACTTTATTACCGAAAGCAAAAACCCAGTGTGCAACGGGAAAGTAAACAATCGTTGTCCAGATTGTGACAAAAACTGCCCACGAAATGAATTTAGTTCGATCGGCGATCGCTCCTGAAATCAGCGCCGGTGTGATAATTGCAAACATTAATTGGAATGCTGCAAATACTAAGACTGGAATTGGATAGACACCACCATTATTAGTGAAATCATTAACCATTCCTCCAAGTCCTGAGAGGGAAATATTTCCAAACCATGCGGAGTTTGCTTTATAACCGAAGGCTAATTCAAAACCATAAATAACCCAAAGGATGCTTACGATTCCGATAGTAATAAAGGACATCATCATCATATTGAGAACACTTTTAGTACGAACCATTCCACCATAGAAAAAGGCGAGCCCTGGTGTCATAAGAAGTACTAGCGCCGTACTAGCTAACATCCAAGCCGTATCGCCGGAGTTCAATACTGTTTGCGTCATAAGAGAGCCGTCTTTCAGGTAATAGATACACGGGTTCTCGCCTTTGAGATTGGGGCAAAGATGCCCTCTGGGCGTTACAGTCAATGCTCAAGTGGGTTTCGGGCAGATTGCAAAAACCGAGTTAGTGTTAAATCTAGGTTACGAAAGCAAGCTCACAATATAGGCCTCGGCATCAAATTGGGCTAAATCGCTCTGGCTCTCACCCTTTCCGATCCATTTGATGGGGATATCCAACTCGCTCTCAATCGCTAAGGCGATCCCTCCGCGTGCACTTCCATCTAACTTAGTAAGAATAATTCCCGTGACGTTAACACTGGTCGAAAAAATCTTTGCTTGTACCAAACCATTTTGTCCCGTCGTCGCGTCAATGGTTAAAAGCACTTCATTGACTGGCGAGATTTTTTCGACAACTCGTTTTACTTTAGCAAGTTCATCCATGAGATCACTCTTGTTGTGTAATCGCCCGGCAGTATCAATAATTAAGTAATCGCATGCACCATCGCGTGCCGCCTTCGCACCATCAAAAGCGACTGAAGCTGGATCACTCTGCGTTTTGCCGGAAATAACCGCAACACCAATGCGCTCGCCCCACGTTTGTAACTGCTCTACCGCACCAGCACGGAAAGTATCACCTGCGACAACAATGACTGAAGCGCCCGAGTTTTTAAAATTTGTTGCTAATTTTGCCACCGATGTTGTCTTACCAGTTCCATTTACACCCACAACCATTACTACTGTCGTGCCATCAGGGTTAGTAATTGGCAGACGTGATTTTTTCGAGAGGTTTTCACGCAAACTCTGGATCAAAGCTGCTTCGGCATCCTCACTTTTAAGCTCTTTAGCTAAAACGATGAGTCCACTTGCGAGAGTTGGGCCAATGTCTGAAGCTAAAAGCTCCTTCTCAAGTTCGTACCAATCCGAAGGGGCAAAGGAATTTTCTCCTTTGATTTTAGCGATGAATTTACCGAATAGACCCATGGATTAATCTGCTAACTTGCGTCAGATTCGCGCAACCGTTGCGAAATAACTTCTGTTACCCCATCTCCCCGCATCGTTACGCCATAAAGAGCATCGGCAATTTCCATCGTGCGCTTTTGGTGGGTAATAATAATTAACTGGGAACTCGATCGCAGCTCTTCAAGGACGCCTAACAAACGACCAAGATTTACGTCATCTAATGCAGCTTCAACTTCATCGAGAACATAAAAAGGACTTGGTCTAGCTTTAAAGATAGCAATAAGCATTGCTACAGCCGTCAAAGATTTTTCGCCACCAGAGAGCAGAGATAAACGTTTGATCCGCTTTCCAGGTGGTCGCGCTTCTACATCTACGCCACTTGTCAGAGGATTATCTGGATCAATAAGGATGAGACGACCATCTCCCCCAGGAAAGAGGCGGGCAAAAATATCTTCAAAGTGACGGGCCGTGTCTTCAAAAGCCTGCATAAATATACTTTGGACACGCTCATCCACTTCTTTAACAATATCAAGCAAGTCTTTCTTTGTGCGCTTTAAATCCTCTAACTGATCGGCTAAGAACTTCAATCGCTCTTCAAGAGAAGAGAACTCTTCTAAGGCAAGTGGATTTATTTTTCCTAATAAATTGAGTGATCGTTCAGCAGCTGCAAGTCGTTTTTCCTGTTGATCTCGGCGATAAGGAATCAATTCAGTCGTGACGATTTCTCCCGCTTCGTTTTCAAAGAAAGTCGGGACATCGTTTTCGGGGCCGTACTCTGATACTAGAGTTTCTATATCAATTGCAAACTCCTCAGCCGTTTTATTTTCCAAAGATTCGATTCTCATGCGCTGCTCGGCACGAGCGATTTCATCTCGATGAACGCTAGAAGTGAGAGATTCAAGTTCGATTACAAGTTCTCGATTTCGTGCTCGGACGGTCAGAGTCTCACCTTCACGCCTGAGGCGCGCCTCCTCTAACCGGCCGCGCTCAATTGCAGCTTTAGAAAGTGAACGCTCAATATGAATTAACACCTCGTAAGCTGCTTCGGCAACGGCTTGAGAAATCACAGCTGCACGTGCACGCGCACTTCGACGAATAATTGCACGCTCTGATGCATCGCGTTCGGTTCGGGCGCTCTCTTCCAGAGAAAATGCCCGAACAGCAACCGAGGTCACCCGCTCTTCTATGGTGCGAAGGGCTAAACGAGCTTCAACCTCAGTTGTGCGGGCTATCGAAACTATGTTGCGAAGATTTTCGGTATACGTATGATTGGGTTCAGTTACTGCACCCGCTTGATGAAGTTGATTCTGCGCAATAACTAGTTCGCCTTCATCACGAGATTTAGCCGCACTTGCCTCTCCAATATGCGAGTTGAGACGTTCTATTTCGGCCATCGCCGATTTCATATTCTGGCCAGAGACCGCTAATTGCTCAGTCAGCGCACTTATTCGGGCATCTGATTCGTTGAGTTTGGCGAGGGAAAGATCATAATCATTTTGGCGCGTTGCAACGTGCGACGTTTGTGTAGCAATTTCAAATTTTAATCGATCGCAAGTGTGCGAAATCTCGGTATAACTGGCTTCCAACTCTGAAATCAGGCGATTAATCTCAATAAGTGATGAGGAAGACTGAGAGCCTCCGCGAGCATGAGTAAGGTTTATTACATCGCCATCACGAGTAACAACGGTGACACCTGGATTAGCCCTAAGAATAGCTTCGGTATCGCGCGCAGAGTCGGCCACGACGAAATTAGCAAGTAGCGATGAGATGAGTTCGCTGATCGTTTCAGAGCGAACATGTGCGACAAGAGGAGTCAAACCGTATGGAATCGGAGAGGGCGCGTGGGATTCGCGCTTAAAGACAAGGACATCGGCTTGACCTAAATTTTCACTTCGAAGTGTGGTCAATGCAGTAACTGCCGATGCTAAATCATGCACAACAACGGCATCGGCAAGCACCCCCAGGGCCGCGGCCGTGGCTGATTCCCAGCCAGCATCGATATGAATCAAGCTAGTCACTGAGCCAAGAATATGTACTCCGCGCGAATTACCTAGCAACGCGGAAGCACCATCACGATTGTGAGATGTTAACTTCATCGCATCAATTTTGGATTCAATCGTATTGCGTTCACGATCTGCCAATCGTTCGGCTTCAACGAGTTCATGTAATCTCGCTTTGGCTGAATCTAAAAGAGATTTAGAGTTTTCAAATTGCGAATCAAAGCCACGTTCTCCCGAATCGGCACCAGCAATATCTAATTCATATGTTGCGTGCTCACGCTGTGCATTATCTACACGATTTTGCGCTTCACCGCGGGCACGAGTTAAACGCTCCAACTCTTCCGAAATTGCCTCAAGTCGGGCCTGGAGGGATTTAATATGGCCCTCTTGTCTAGCAGTGCCCTCGCGAGCATCGGCAATTGCCCGCATAGCGGCGGCAATTTTATCCTCATCAATTTTTAGCGCTTGCTCGCTTTGTACCAGTTCTGTAGTTGCACGTACCAAGTTCTCCGCACTTGCTATCACAGCTTCACGAAGTTCTCGCTCTTCTTCTCGTAAGACCACTGCCTCTTCTTCCAAAGTCTCTGGATCTCTTCCGGATGAGCGAGCTTCTTCCGCCTCTTCATTGAGAAATCGCGAACGTTCCTGCGCCAAACTTTGAGTCCCCCGAAATTTTTCGCGCAGTGAATTTAATTGATAATAAACTTCTTGTGCCTGGACAAGTAACGGACTCTCAAAAGCAGCTTGTGCATCGAGTGACTCCTCGCGCGAGCGCACTGCGGCAAGTTCGACTTCAACTTCTGATCGACGCTCACGAAGGGCAGTTTCATCTGCAACTTCGGCAACCAGAGTTTTTGTGAGTGAAATAAAATCATCGGCAAGGATGCGCAGTTTTGCATCTCGAAGATCGGCTTGAATTGTTGCCGCTTTCTTTGCTACCTCTGCCTGTCTGCCTAGTGGGCGTAGTTGACGGCGCAGCTCAACAGTGAGATCTTGTACTCGAGCAAGGTTTGTCTGCATTGAATCTAATTTGCGAAGCGCTTTTTCTTTTCGTTTTCGGTGTTTGAGAACACCGGCGGCCTCCTCAATGAATCCACGCCGCTCTTCAGGTGTTGCCATCAATATTGCATCGAGTTGACCTTGACCGACGATTACATGCATTTCTCGACCGATGCCTGAATCACTGAGCAATTCCTGAATATCTAGGAGCCGGGTCGCCTCACCATTAATTTGGTATTCACTGTGTCCATTTCGAAAAAGAATTCTGGAAATCGTTACTTCTGTGTATTCAATTGGCAATGCGCCATCAGTGTTGTCAATGGTAAGAGATACTTCAGCACGTCCAAGTGGTGAACGCCCACTGGTTCCAGCGAAGATGACGTCCTCCATTTTGCCACCGCGCAGAGATTTAGCCCCTTGCTCGCCCATTACCCATGTGAGCGCATCAACGATATTACTTTTGCCAGAACCGTTGGGACCCACTACACATGTAATTCCCGCTTCAAGTCGCAAAGTCGTAGATGAAGCAAAGGACTTAAAGCCCTTCAGAGTGATACTTTTCAAATACACGCGGTAAACCTATCGCTTCGTGAGTGAGTTTTTAGCGCAATTACGGCTGAGGTAGCTCGTTTTTTAATGATTCATAGGCGATACGTGCAGCGATCTGCTCGGCTTCGCGCTTGCTCTTTCCACTACCTTCGCTAACACTTACACCTGCCACCACTGCAACGGCTGTAAAATTCTTATCGTGATCGGGGCCTGCTTCGCTGACGACGTATTCAGGAGCGCCTTTATTAAGGGCGGCTACTAACTCCTGTAATGCTGTTTTACCATCTAGGCCAGCGCCACGAGCCACAGCTGAATCCAGAGTTGAGGCAATAAGTCTTCGAACAATTTGAGTGCAAATCGCAAAGCCAAATTGCAAATAAATTGCACCAATGACTGCTTCAAGCGCGTCGGCTAAAAGAGAATTTTTATCTCGTCCACCGGTGACCTCTTCGCCTTTACCAAGACGAATATATGTTCCTAAATCAAGTTCACGGGCGATATCTGCCAGCGCACGCATATTTACTACTCCAGAACGGAGTGGAGAAAGTCGGCTCTCATCAAAATCGGGATATCGCTTATAGAGCTCTTCAGTAACGATTAAACCTAAAACTGAATCACCTAAAAACTCAAGTCGCTCATTCGTCTCTTTACTTGCCGATTCATATGCAAAGGATCGATGCGTAAATGCTAATTCGAGAAGTGAGGGTTCAATTGCAACCCCCAACTTTTCATTGAGCAAGGAGCTCAGATCAGACCTCTAAAACTTGACGACGATTATATGTTCCGCAGGTTGGACATGCCGTGTGTTGGAGTTTGGGTGCCTGGCACTGTGGACATGTCGCAAGTGCTGCAGCAGTCGTCTTCCATTGGCTTCGGCGTGAGCGCGTCTTTGAACGCGAGGTCTTGCGCTTTGGTACTGGCACTGGTCTACCCTCTTCTTCTTTTACCTACGCAACGGTGGTTGCAGGGCGTAAGTATCCCTTATAAACCCTAATTTTTGAAATCAGGAGCATCGACCTCAAGATGGGTGAGGGCGGCCCACCTAGCATCGATGGATTCGTGAGCGTGATCATTGGGCAGCTCCGACCATTTTCCCCCGCAGTTTGAACAAAGACCTTCACAAGTCGCGCTGCATAATGGGTTGCTGGGCAGCGATAACACGATTGCATCACGTATAGGGCCTTCCAAATCCATTACATCGCCATCCATTAAAAACTCATCGACACCATCAAAATCCTCTGCCAGAGGCGGTTTTTTGCGCCGATCGGTTTTTTGCGCGTACCGATAGAGCTCCTGGACTCGCTTCTCAATTACTATTTCGAGCGGGTCTAAGCAGCGCGTGCACTCACCTGAAGCGACGGCATAGATGTGGGCGCTCAGCAAAATCCCCTCAGCCACAGATTCAAGTCGAGCATCGACTTGAATAATCTCCCCGATGGGGACGGCGATCAGATCAGTTCCTACTTTTTCAGGAACTTCAATGTCGAGTAAGTACTCTTTCATCTCTCCGGCACGCCGAGGTAGTTCATAGGTGTTGAGTTTATAAACCTCTGGGCGGTGCAGCGTCACAGTTAATCGGCTTCAGATAATTGTGAGAGGGCGTCCTTATCACCAGCGCCAGCTAAACGCTCACGACCTCGCGATACCGCGTCCTGTGTCTTATTTAAAATTACTTCTAAAGTCGCCAACCGACCATCGATGTATTCTTCGACAGCTTCTTTTTCGCGCGATGCATGCTCACGGGCATCATTTATAATTTTACGTGCTTCGTCACGCGCAATCTGCACAATAGAAGTTTGCTCAACCATCCGAGCCACATCTTCTCTAGCAATGGAAATCATGTGTTCTGCACTTAAACGTCCCTCTTCAATAATGGCATCACGGGCGGAAATCACTTTTTGCGCAGAGTTAAAATCTGTGGGTAGAGCCGATCGTGCATCATCTAGAAGTTCCAGCATTTCACCACGGTGGACTACGCAACTTGCAGAAAGCGGAACGCCTCTGGCCTCTTCAATCATAGTAATTGCAGATGATAGCTTTTCAATTGAATCCACTGACTATGTCCCGACTACTCGTAGTTTGATTGCCGCATTAACATTTGGGGGAATCATGCTCGAAACGTCTCCCCCATAATGCGCAAGTTCCTTCACGACTGACGATGAAAGGAATGAATAAGCCGGGGCTGTTGCCATGAGCATAGTCTCTACGCCCGAGGCCTGCAGATTTAACTGGGCCATTTGTAGTTCATAATCAAAGTCAGTCACCGCTCGTAAACCTTTTACGATAGTAGAGATTGAATTAGTTTTACAATAGTCAACCAGCAAACCAAACCATGAATCAACAACTACATTGGGTAAATCGGCAACAGTCTCACGAATCATTTCAATTCGCTCGGCTACCGTGAATAGACTTGATTTAGTGCGGTTTTCTAAGACCGCAACCACGACTTGATCAAAGTGTGTACTGGCTCGCTTGATAATATCTAGGTGCCCATATGTAATCGGATCAAATGATCCTGGACAGACGGCACGCTTCATGGTTCAAACGCTAGCAAGAGATGGCGTACTTATCCATTCTTAAGGTGAATAATTGCCATAGTAGATACGTGCTGCGCCATACTTCCTCTCCCTCGCGGCATTAAAACCGTCCGGCCAGTTAAATTCCGAACCTCGTGCCAGACGTTCGAGCGCAATCATTGCACTTTCATGTAGAAACTCTCCACGATGAAGTTTCATAATCACATCTTCAACTTCAACGTTAGTTATCTCATAAGGCGGGTCGATGTAGACAATGTGATATTTCTCTGTGGGCACGTTAGTTATAAAACGTTGAGCAGTCATTGGATAGAGTTGAAACTTACCAACTGGGGAGCATTTTT
>JANLPM010000212.1:0-3496 GCA_031367265.1 Actinomycetes bacterium | reverse complement strand
GCAATGGCTCTAACGGGCCAAGTGATAAGACCGGTGAAGGCGAAGGCCGCGATGCCGAACATTAAAAATTGCTCGGCGCTAAAACTCATGGAGCGAGTATAGGTAGGAGTTGTCCATGATCAGTGCGCATGCCTCTACAGGTGTGTTATCACCACATCATTCGGGACTTCCAAGACAGAGATACCCGCCTTGCGAAGTTCATTAAGAAGTTGCATATCCGATCTGAGCGTTGCACGAGTTGTTTGCCATCCACGCACACTCTTAACAGATCCGGATTTTCCGAAGACCCCTACGTTTTGGGTCAGACCACTGGGGTCGTGTCGCAAAAGTGCGATTACCCCGCCGAGCTTGGCTGCATGAAATGCCAGAGCCCAGGCTTGAGCTCTGGTGTAGTCATCGCCGGAGAAGTCATCCAACGTGACGCCGAAACCCGTGGCTGCCCGATCAGCCATATCCGCAAACCGTAGTTTTATGCTCCTGGTTGCCGTGAGCAATGTTCTGCAATCAACATCGGCGCGGTTTACCATTGCCGCACCTCGAAATGTCTCACTCCACGCGCCAAATTTCCCGGTGGAGAAGTAACAGGTCCCATGTGGTTGAGGTAAGTCGAACCTCCCAGCCCGCGAGACCCCGATACTTGAAAAGAACCAACCGGTCCGAATTTCAGGGGCTTTGGAGATGTGTTTATAAAGACGATATAACGGTGAATTGGCATCCAGTTTGTTGGTTGGAAATCCCTTCACACCAAAAGGTGGTTTGTTGCCCATCACTTCATGCGCTTAGAGATTGCGACCAGTGATGGGCGAGCGAGACCACTTGTTCCACGTTGCCTTGGCGAAGGGCCTCGATAGGCGTAATGTTCCCAAGTTCGGTTTCTTTGGAAACCAGCCAGGATGCAAGTGTCCAACGTGATAGTAAATCCTCGGGAAGTTGCGCTAGAACCTCACCCAGGCCTTGGACCACGGTGCGATCTCTAAACTGAAAGGATGGATAAACCACTCTTTTTGAACCGGTTGTGAGTGCCAGCAAATTCTTTCGCTTACTTACGGCCTGCCGTGACAGAGGCTTACCGCCTCGGGAAAGTAGGTTTCGGACACTCTCAACATCGTAAAAAGTACCAAGATGTTCTTGCCATGTCTTTGAAGCATCTATTACTTTTTCAGCAGTTTCACGCGCAAATCGTTGGGTGTCTTCTATCTTGCTAAATTGCTGCCCTAGTGGGTCAAGCAGATACAACTCCCTAGTGAGCATTTCTACGAAAAGCCCAACTCCATCAGGCACTAAGGGTATTTGTGCTCTATTCGCCTTAGCGTAAGTTACCGCTTTAGTGGGCATGCTGACCTCCATCAACCTTGTCAACCACTATGGTACGCGTTCTGTCAACTTTGTCAACACGAGAACTTGACACCGAACGGTTACATGAAGGTGTGCCAGTGGAGAGATTGAATCTCTAATTGGCGAATGCTGTGGATTAATCCAAGGTTCAATCAGATTTTGACTTTACTGGCGCTGGCTGCGAGACAGCCTTAGAGATGACAGTTGCGTAGGGTTAGATTAGGCCTATGAGAACTACATCCGCCCCTAAAAACCTTCGAAACGCCTTAACTGGGCTCTTAATCGCTGCGCTGGCAGGAATCGCCCTGCCCGCTATCAGCACGGCGGCGGCGCCTGATGTTGTGAAGTTGGTGGTGCATTATCAGCGTCCGGCAGGTGATTACACGGGTTGGAATTTATGGCTTTGGAAAAACTCATCAAATAATGCCAACGATAAACCAGTTGACCCTAAAGGCGTCCAGTTCAATGGGGAGGATAGTTTCGGCAAAGTTCTCACGCTAGAGATTCCAGATATGAAGGGATTTGATGACGTCGGCATCATCGTACGTTTAAATGACTGGGCCGAAAAAGATGTTGGGGCCGATCGCTTTATTAGCACCTTCGATGCAAATGGAAAGGCCGAAGTCTGGCTTCGTAAAGGTGATACGGAAATTCATTACTCTCTGCCAACTGAAGCAGTAAAAGAGAATCCCGCTGTCGGGCAAGCAAAGATTTTCGACTCGTTAGAGTTTTCAAAGAAATACACGTATAAGGGAAGTGATTTAGGCAGTACATACCGCAAAGCTAAAACTGCATTTCGAGTGTGGGCACCAACGGCAAGTGAAGTTTCGCTTCTTACATACTCGTCAGCCACCAGCCCTGCATCAAGTGCGAGCGCTATTGCAATGCAGGCAAGTGTAAACGGCACGTGGACCGCTGAAATAAGTGGGGATAAAAATGGATTGATTTATACCTACCTGGTAAAAGTTGATGGGGTGAATCGCGAAGCCGTTGATCCCTATGTGCGGGCAACTACAGTCAATGGTTTGCGTGGCGTCGTTGTCGATCTAACCAAGACAAATCCAAAGGGTTGGTCGGCTAAGAAACCGGCCTTTAGTGGCAAAGCCAGCGACGCGGTAATTTACGAACTTCATGTCCGCGATTTATCAATTGATCCTTCAAGTGGGGTAAAGGCCGGCAATGCCGGCAAGTATCTGGCCTTTACCGAACTTAAAACTTCGGTCGGTGGAACATCAACGGCAGTTGCATCGATTAAAGAGCTGGGCGTGACTCACGTTGAATTGCTCCCTGTTTTTGATTTCGCCTCGGTGGATGAGAATAATCCCAGCTTTAACTGGGGCTATGACCCACAGAATTACAACGTTCCAGAGGGCTCTTATAGCTCGGATCCGACTAATCCGGTAAAAAGGATTGTCGAGTTAAAGAGTGCGATACAGGCCTTACACAATCAAGGTCTGCGCGTGAATATGGATGTTGTCTATAACCATGTCTATAGTGCTCCATCATTTAGCGAGAACCAAATTGTGCCTGGCTATTTCTTTAGAACCGATAACAATGGCAATCTAACCAATGGAAGTGGTACTGGTAACGACGTTGCCTCTGAGAGATCGATGGTCCGTAAATTTATCGTGGATTCAGTTAGTTATTGGGCCAGTGAATATAACCTCGATGGTTTTCGCTTTGACCTTATGGGTCTGATGGATATTGATACTGCATCGACTATTACCGCGGCTTTAAAGCAGATTGATAAGAGCATTATTGTTATTGCCGAGGGTTGGAATATGGGAACTCTGCCTGAAAAAGATAGAGCGAACCAGATAAATATTGATTTACTGCCAGGTGTGTCAATGTTCAATGATCAATTACGCGATGGAATTAAGGGTTCGGTATTTGATAAGTTGGATAAGGGTTATGCAACGGGAAATACTGCATCCCGCAATGATGTGCAAGCTGGAATAACAGGCAACTCTGCATACTCAAATCTGATTACAACAAAGTGGATGACGATTTCACCAGGACAGTCCGTTAACTACGTTGAATCGCACGACAACTTAACTTTGGTCGATAAGATTGCAAGTAGCGTTGCGAATTCAACGCCAACTCAAATTGCACGCATAGCTCGATTCGCATCCTCGATTGCGCTACTGGCCCAAGGTCTTCC
>JANLPM010000207.1:0-4913 GCA_031367265.1 Actinomycetes bacterium | reverse complement strand
ACACAGGCGACATCGATGCGGGCCGCGGCCATCATCATTCCGGGAAGTGATTTATCACAGCCGGCAAAAGTAACCATTCCATCTAAACGCTCGGCCTGCATGACGGTCTCAACTGAGTCGGCGATCACTTCTCGAGATACGAGCGAGAAGTGCATTCCTTCGTGACCCATCGAGATTCCATCGGAGACTGAAATCGTGCCAAACTGCATGGGAAAACCACCAGCATCGATGACGCCTTGGCGAGATGCTTTAGCCAGTCGATCTAAGGACAAGTTGCATGGTGTGATTTCATTCCATGATGAAGCGATACCGATTTGTGGCTTAACCCAATCCGCATCGCCCATTCCAATGGCGCGCAACATTCCACGCGCTGGCGCGCGCTCCATCCCATCGGTAACTAACCCTGAGCGTGGTTTCATAATTGACATGGGCTAATCGTAGGCGTTCAAGTTGCGTCTTACACCCCAGTGCTTTACGATACGGAACCGTTCCGTTTCGTATTGGAGGTCGCTATGTGC
Organism: Actinomycetes bacterium; assembly: GCA_031367265.1. Lineage (GTDB taxonomy): Bacteria > Actinomycetota > Actinomycetes > Nanopelagicales > Nanopelagicaceae > Planktophila. The sequence continues at coordinate 4,395 of JANLPM010000207.1, read as the reverse complement.
CCAGTCAAGGCGCTATGTCACAAAGGACGACCTCGCGACTCTAAACGCGAAGATGCCATCACGGAAGCGGCAATTTCGCTGATCCAAGAGGTCGGTTATGAACGTGCCACTATCGAGGCAATTGCCCTGAAGGCAGGAGTCAGTAAAGCAACGATTTACCGACGGTGGAAAAATAAACAAGAAGTAATTGCCAGCGCGATTTCCCACCATGTTTTTTCACAAAACCCTTGCATCGATACTGGAAATCTGCGTGACGATTTAGTTGAACTTCTCCTAGCTAAAGTGAAAACCTTGAAAGGTCCTGATGGGGCGGTTATCGCTGCAATTATGAGCGCGGCAAAAATGGACTCCGAACTTGGCAAGGCAATTCCCCACACGATTAGAGAAGGCGAAAACCAGACCCACGAATTAATTATTGAACGGGCGATTGCTCGTGGAGAGATTTCATCCGATGCAAACTTAGAACTTTTGGCTGAAATCACTCCGGCAATTATGACCTACCGAATTTTCATGTCACAACAACCCGTAAACCGAAAATTCATCGAACTCTTAGTCGATGACGTATTAATTCCATCAGCACAAAAAAATAACAGATAAAAGGAGAGTACGTGTCAAATCCAAACTACCCAGCAGGACAGGCGCCAGATCGCTGGCGCACACTTTTTGTAGTAGCTATCGCACAACTGATGATTGTTCTAGATTCTTCAATCGTGAACATTGCAATCCCACGCGCAAAGCTCGATCTTGGTATCAGTGATGCCAATCAGCAGTGGGTCATTACTGCCTACACTTTGGCTTTTGGTTCCCTCTTGCTTCTCGGCGGTCGCATCGGTGACTTCATGGGGCGCAAGAAGATATTCCTCATCGGTCTCATTGGTTTTGCTGGCGCATCGGCGTTAGGTGGTATCGCTTCAACTCAAGGTCTGCTCTTTGGTGCACGCGCACTTCAAGGTGTCTTCGCCGCATTATTAGCACCTGCCGCGCTTTCAATTATCTCGGTGACTTTTACCGTCCCAGCCGAGCGTGCTAAAGCTTTCGGTGTTATGGGCGCAATCTCTGGTGGCGGCGCAGCTATTGGCTTGATTGTCGGTGGGACTCTTACCGAGTACTTCTCATGGCGTTGGTGCTTAGGTGTCAATGTTCCAATTGCAATCATTGCATTCTTTTTAGCAACGCGTTTTGTGCATGAATCTAAAGCTGAGGGAAACCGAACTTACGATATTCCTGGAGTAATTACTGCAACGGCTGGGTTATTCTCACTTACATATGGATTTAATCAAGCGGCAACATCGGGTTGGGCAGATGGCCATACGCTTGGCTTCTTAGGCGCAGCAGTCGTTCTCCTTATTGCTTTCGTCATGATTGAAAAAAGAGTGGCTAATCCAATGATGCCACTTCGCGTTGTAACTGACCGCAATCGTGGCGGTTCATACCTTGGATCATTAGTTGTCGGTGCTGGATTATTTTCCATGTTCCTATTTTTAGGTCTCTATCTTCAGGTAATCCTTGGCTATAGCCCACTGAAATCAGGCTTTGCATTCCTGCCATTTACGGCGGGAATTATTGTCTTTGCAGGAATTGCTTCGCAGTTACTGCCAAAGCTTGGCCCAAAGCCATTGATGATTCCAGGTTTAATCGCTTCAAGCCTAGGTCTGCTCTTGCTTGCAAGAATTACACCTGATACTTCCTATGCGAGCCACGTTTTACCTGCACTACTCATCATGTCCAGCGGAATGGCACTTGTCTTTATTCCCCTGACTTCGACATCACTTCACAATGTCGGCAATCACGACACCGGCGTTGCAAGTGCCATGGTTAATACCAGCCAACAAATTGGTGGCTCATTGGGTACCGCGCTTTTGAACACTGTGGCGGCAACAGCGACGGCGTCTTATACAACTGCGCACTCATCACTCGGAAAACTCGTTCACTCATTTGCAATGACCCATGGTTTTACCGTTGCATTTAAATGCAGTGCCGGTCTGCTATTTATCGGCGCGCTTGTGCTGTTCTTCTTCATCAATATCGGAAAAGAGGCAGTAGTTGAGCATGAAGAGGTATTAGTTCACTAATTACGCGTGACGCTTATTATCCTTAAGATAAGTGGCCAAGTAGCAGCTCTCGTACGCGAGCGGCATCTGCTTGGCCCTTTGTCTCTTTCATGACTGCGCCAATGAGCGCTGACCTATCAAAGTACTCAGCCAAAGACCTAGAAACCGTCCTCTATGTCTGGAGACATATGTACTAAATGTCAAGAGTGCACACACTTCATCCTCCGCCATTTAAGTCCCTGGGCATTTTTGCCCTAGTTTAAATGACTGGGGATATCCCGATTAATTAAGTCAGCGCGCATGCCTATTTTCGGTACATGCCAATAACAATTCCTAAACCAATCTTACTTTTGCCTAAAGTTCCCAGCGTTGTGGTCGTCGGTTTATTAGTTGCCCAGTTCCTAATATTTCACAATGGGGATGACCCCGAATCCAAGTGCACGCTAAAAGTGGAGCAGCCTCATTACTCCACAAGTTTAAAAGAGAGTCAAAACGTGGATGCAATAAAGCTGAACATAACTTCAACCTGCAATGTTCCGCAGAGTTACACAAAAGTTAACGCAAGCATCCAGAAAATTGAAAATAACCGAGAAGTAACGGCACGAACGTTTTTGTCCAGAACCGCCGGTTCATCTCCAAAATTCTCAAAGACTGCAGTCTTCAGAAATATCTTTGCCACCTGTGCACGCGGAATCAAGGTCGCCTACAGAGGTACCGCAGAGGGCTATGTCCTCCTGAAAAATGGCCAGAAAATAGCAGTGAGTGGATCCTCTGGAAAATATGAAGCGGCAAATTGTTCAATAGGTGCACAATAGGGTTGTGAGCTATTTTGAAGAGTGTCTGGGGCTTGGTGAGTGGTTGAGCGAAGAGGATCGCCGTGCACTTTATAAGTATCTTCTTGTCAGCAACAAAGAGGTCTATAAAGTTCAAGCTAACTCTCTGCTCAGAAATGCCACATTAAAAAAGACAATTGTTAATGGTGAAATACTTTATTCAGTTAAAAATGGCCGAGTAAATTACATCGCGAGAGAACTAGGTTCTGACGAATTCACACCAGAGATGCGAGAAATTAAATTAACAGGCTTACCCTCTATCGACATCGGTAGGCTCAAAAAATTCTTTGCACAAGGCGATGTAGATCTTATTCAAAACTATCCACTCCCCGGGGAAAATCCTCAATCTGAAGGAGGGTTTGGAATTGACACATATCCCTATTACAGTCTTGCGTACTACGCCAACGGTAAGAATCTCTTAGCCGGATTAATTAAGAAACTCAGAACCAATGACAAGAAAATACTTACAAAACTGCGAACCCTGTAAAAGGTTTTTAGATCTCTACACCGCGTTGACCGGTTGAACCCGCCTTGAAACTGAAGGCGTAATGTCTTACTGACTTAAGCTTGACTCCAATTAACTCTGGGATAAGTGGGCGAGAAGAAGCTCTCGTACGCGAGCGGCATCTGCTTGGCCCTTTGTCTCTTTCATGACTGCGCCAATTAAGGCACCAGCTGCGGGCAGATGACCGTCGCGAATCTTTTGCGCCGTTTCTGGTTGCTCGGCGCAGACTTTTTCAATCGCCGCCATCAATGCCCCATCATCGTTAACTACTTTAATTCCACGCGCTGTAATTACTGCTCCAGGGCCGCCTTCTCCGGCGATTACCCCTTCAATTACTTGGCGGGCTAATTTATCGGTGAGCTCACCTTTATTAACCAAAGCCACAATCTCTGCAACATCAGTTGGAGTAATTGCTAAATCCGCAATCGCAACCTCTTTTTCATTGGCGATGCGAGAGATTTCACCGAGCCACCAACTGCGTGCCTTCGTTGGATCTGCACCTAGATTTACGGTGGCTTCCACGAGATTTAAAACATCGGCATTAATCATCGCCGACATTTCTTTATCCGGCACCGCCCAAGCAGTTTGTAAGCGTTTTCGGTGAATCGATGGTCGCTCAGGCAGTTCCGCACGCAAAGTTTCGATCCATCCAGCATCGGGTGCAACGGGTACTAAATCTGGCTCAGGAAAGTAGCGATAATCCTCGGCCTGCTCTTTAGAGCGCCCCGAACGTGTAAGTCCCGACTCTTCTTGGAAGTGGCGTGTCTCTTGAACAACGCGCTCGCCTTTATTTAATAACTCAGCATGGCGAATCATTTCACCGCGAATTGCGCGTTCAATGGATCGAAGTGAGTTAACGTTTTTAGTCTCACTTCTAGTCCCCAGAGTTTGGGCTCCAATTAAGCGAAGTGAAACATTGGCATCACAGCGAAGTGAACCCTGTTCCATCTTTACATCACTCACACCAAGAGATCGCAAAATATCGCGAAGCTCAGCGACGTATGCT
>JANLPM010000175.1:0-4148 GCA_031367265.1 Actinomycetes bacterium | reverse complement strand
CCCCGTTAAGGCACCAAATGGAAAAGTAATTGCTGCCGTAAGTATTAGCGGACCAATTGAGCGGCTAGGTCGCCAACCTGGGCGCATTCACTCGGCGGCAGTTGTTGCTACTGGTGCTCGCTTGAGTGAATATCTAGCTCGCGAATAACTCGCCCGATAAGATCAAAACTAAAACCTTTTCGTTGCAATAGGGATTGGACTCGCCGAATTTGAACGTCGGCCTCTAACTTAGACATCGTTGAATACTTTTTCATCGCCAGAGAAAATGCCATTCGATATTCATCTTCACTATCAATCTCATCTAAGGCTTCATCAATGGAGTTTTGATCGACACCTTTGGTTCGAAGTTCCCCAGAGATTATGCGTTTCGATAGTTTCTTTGAATTATGTCGTGATTGGCTCCAAGCTTTAGCAAATTGCGCATCATTGACTAGTCCCGCCTCTTGCAAGCGAAAGATAGTTGCCGCAGCGATGTCGTCCTCAACTCCACGTTTTTTAAGATGCGCCAGAAGCTCACCCTTACTCTTGGCCCGCGCCACAAGTGCATTCAATGCAATGGTGTACGCGATTGAATAAGGGTCAGCCTCCTTTTCAATCTTGGCGAAATCAAGGCTAATTAGAAATCAACCTCTGCTGCAGCTTCATCTATTGCTGCGATGAGGTCGGCATCGACTTCAACAGGTGCAAAGTGAGCGCGAATCTTGACTTCAATCTCATTTGCAAGATCTGGGTTATCGAGAAGGAAGGTACGTGCATTTTCCTTACCTTGGCCCAATTGATCGGCTTCGTATGTGTACCATGCCCCGGATTTCTTCACGATTCCTATATCTACACCCATGTCGATTAATGAGCCTTCACGTGAAATACCAGTGCCGTAAATAATGTCGAACTCGGCCTGCTTAAAAGGCGGCGCCATCTTGTTTTTAACCACTTTAACCCGGGTGCGGTTACCGACGGCCTCTTGTCCATCCTTTAGAGTTTCAATCCGGCGAATATCCAGGCGGACCGATGCGTAAAACTTTAAGGCTTTACCACCAGTTGTTGTTTCAGGTGAGCCGAAAAAGACGCCAATCTTTTCGCGCAATTGATTAATAAAGATCGCAGTTGTTTTGGATTGATGAAGTGCGCCAGTAATTTTGCGAAGCGCCTGCGACATGAGGCGGGCCTGTAGACCCATATGTGAATCTCCCATTTCGCCTTCAATTTCCGCGCGTGGCACCAGGGCTGCAACCGAGTCAACGACAACTAGATCTAAGGCCCCAGAGCGAATAAGCATGTCCATAATTTCGAGTGCTTGTTCACCAGTATCAGGCTGTGAAACTAAAAGCGCATCGATATCTATTCCTAGTTTTTTTGCATACTCAGCATCGAATGCATGCTCAGCATCGATAAAGGCACAGATTCCACCAGCCTTTTGCGCATTGGCAATTGCATGCATTGACAGAGTTGTCTTTCCTGAAGACTCTGGTCCATAAATCTCTACGATGCGACCACGCGGTAACCCACCAATACCAAGTGCGATATCGAGTGCAATCGATCCAGTCGGAATTACTTCGATTATTTGATTAGCTCGATCTGACATCTTCATTACTGAGCCTTTTCCAAATTGACGTTCGATCTGGGCTAGGGCTGTGTCGAGCGCCTTTTGGCGTTCGGTGGATGCTTTTTCTTGCGCGAGATCATTAGCTTTGTTGCTTTTTTCAGTAGCCACGTACTTTCCTTTCGATAGAACGTCGTTAAACGTTTGGGTCTGGCCCAGAAGGTACGGAGACCCACCGACGGACCGGAGCGTTGCCCACAGAGGCTGTGGGTGAAGCGCTGCGGGCGGAAGATGGAACCGCTCTGGTTGTACAGGGTTAGGATAACCGAACACCTGTTCGAAATATAGCAAATGCCACTGACAAAACTGAGCGTGTCGCGAGAGATAAATACCGTTTAGAGCTGGGCTGGTAAATATGCCTTGCCAGTAGGGTTGTGAACCTAGCCGCAGAAAGGGGAGATGATGAGGGCATTGGATAAAGCAGATCGTGGCCCTGGGCTTGAACTTGTTGAACTACCTGAACCCATCGTGCGCCCAAGAGAGGTGAAGATCCGTACCCTTAAGACGGGGATTTGCGGAACTGATTTACACATTGCCGATTGGGATTCTTGGGCCGACCAAAATTTAACTCCCCCTTTTATTCCAGGCCATGAATTCGTTGGCCGAGTCAGTGAAATTGGCAGAGATGTAACCACTATAAAAGTTGGAGATTTAGTTTCCGGTGAGGGTCATATCGTGTGTGGCCTTTGCCGCAACTGCCGCGCTGGTCGCCGACATTTATGTAAGAACACAATCGGCGTCGGTGTTAATCGCAACGGCGCATTTGCTGAATTTGTGGTCATCCCTGAAGAAAATGTGTGGCTACATCCGCAGGACATTGATCTAGACCTTGCAGCAATCTTTGATCCACTTGGAAATGCTGAGCACACGGCGCAGAGTTTTCCAGTTGTTGGTGAAGATGTTTTAATTACTGGTGCAGGCCCAATTGGTTTAATGGCCGCGACCATCGCACGATTTGTGGGTGCACGATTTATTGTTATTACCGATGTCAACGAATATCGCTTGGCATTGGCACGAAAGCTGGGAGTAGATGCTGCAATAAATATCTCTTCGCAGGATATTTCAGTGACAATGAAAAATTTGGGAATGAAAGAGGGCTTTGACGTTGCCTTTGAAATGAGTGGCCATCAATCGGCAATGCCAATGATTCTGGCAAATGTCGGACACGGTGCACGCATCGCAGCCCTTGGTCTGCCTAAAGATCCCGTCTCATTTGACTGGGCAAAAGTTGTAACTCATATGATTACTATTAAAGGAATTTATGGCCGCGAAATGTATGAAACCTGGTACTCAATGAATGCCATGGTTCATAAAGGTTTGGATATTTCCGAAGTTATCACCCATAGATTTGCGGCTAAAGATTGGGAAGCTGCCTTTGAACTAGCTAGATCTGGGAATTGTGGGAAAATAATTTTGGATTGGAGCTAACGATTTCTTCGATTAGTGAGTTTATCGCCGGACTTAAGTCAAAATTAACCGCTTTAGAAGACGCAGGGTTTCTAAAACTTGAACGTCCTTTGAACGGTGCTCAAGCCGTAAAAGTGCATGCTTCAGGTAAAGAGCTATTAAATTTCTGCTCCAATAACTATCTTGGTTTAGCAAATAACGGTGAGATTATTAATGCCGCTAAAGACGCCTTGGACAGATATGGGTTTGGAATGGCCAGTGTTCGATTTATTGCTGGAACACAAGATCAACATATAGTACTGGAGCAAAAACTTTCAACATTTCTTTCCACAAGTGCAACGATACTTTTCCCTTCCTGTTTTGATGCTAATAGTGGCGTGTTCGAAGCTCTACTGGGAGAAGCGGACGCAGTAATTTCGGATTCACTTAACCACGCTTCAATAATCGATGGCATCAGATTGTGTAAAGCTAAGCGGTTTCGCTATAACAATCGGGATTTGAAGGATTTGGAAGTCCAACTTAAAGCTGCCAGTGGTGCGAAAAATATTTTGATTGTTACAGACGGCGTTTTTTCAATGGATGGCTCGTTCGCACCTCTTGAAGGAATCTGTGACTTAGCCGAAGAATACGGCGCTTTGGTGATGGTTGATGATTCGCATGCAACTGGTTTTATAGGTGCAAGCGGAGCCGGGACGCCTCAGTTATGTGGCGTTCAGCAACGAGTAGATATTCTCTCAGGAACTTTAGGCAAAGCTTTAGGCGGTGCATCTGGCGGATACATTAGTTCAAGGCATCCAGAAATTATTGACATGCTTCGCCAAAAAGCCCGTCCTTACCTCTTTTCCAACTCAGTACCGCCATCAGTTGTCGCCGGATCGATCGCGGCCCTTGATCTAATCACTGCCCATCCGGAACGCGCGCAGAAAACTTTAGACAATGCCACGCTTTTTCGTACCTTAATGCTGGAAAATAACTTTACTTTGCTACCTGGTGAACATCCGATCGTGCCAGTGATGTTTAGTGATGAGCATGCGGCAGTAGCAATGGCTCAAGGGCTTTTCGAACGTGGCATTTTCGCAGTCGCCTTTTCCTATCCTGTGGTACCAATTGGAAAGGCTCGTATCCGAATTCAACTCAGCGC
>JANLPM010000097.1:0-2002 GCA_031367265.1 Actinomycetes bacterium | reverse complement strand
CTCAGCTGGAAATGAGATTTTAAATAAAATATTTTCCATCACATAAGAGCCATAGGGGCGCTGAAACGTAAAGGCTTTGCCTTTAAATGAAACATCGTAAAAACCCCAGGTTTTTGCCGTTAACGCCGACGGATAACCCATTTCACCAGTTTTAGCGATCAAAGCTAATCGCACTGCGCGAGAAGTAGCATCACCTGCCGCCCAGGATTTGCGTGAGCCTGCATTTGGAAAGTGGCGGTACGTCCGAAGTGACTGTCCATCTACCCACGCAAGCGATACTGCGGCCAAGATTTGATCTCGAGTAAGCCCCATCATCTGCGCAACTACAGCCGTTGAGGCAACCTTTACTAACACAACATGATCAAGACCAACTTTGTTAAAAGAGTTTTCCTGCGCGATACAGCCTTGGATTTCATGAGCTTTAATCATTGCGGTTAATACATCTTTAATTGTAAATTTCTGGTTAGTGGTGCGCGATAACCAATCGGCCGTCGCCAAAATTGCGCCTACGTTATCCGATGGATGCCCCCATTCGGCGGCCAACCACGTGTCATTAAAATCTAACCAACGGATCATTGCGCCGATATTGAAGGCGGCCTGCACTGGCTCTAAAACATAGTGAGTACCAGGCACTTTGACGCCATTAGTAACTACTAAACCCTCTACGACCGGGCCTAATAATTTTGTACAAGCCTCATACTCCAACGCCTCGAATCCACATCCTAAAGTATCCAAAAAACAGTTCCAAGCCGTTTGGTATGCAAGGTCTGAGGTGATTTCATAATTTTGAACATAATCAACGATGTCAATAATCTCTTGGTCATATGGCTGGTTAGATTTTGAGATATTACTAGACATCGTACCTATCGCTTTTCTATTGGTAGGAAAACTAAGTCCGCAGGACCCGTGTAGTTAGCACTTGGACGGATAATTTTGTTGTCAATGCGCTGTTCAATAACGTGAGCGGACCATCCCGTTGCTCGGGCAATAACAAAAATCGGAGTAAAAAACGCCGTTGGAATCTGCATTGCATTATATGCAACGGCTGAAAACCAATCTAAGTTCGGGAACATTTTTTTTGTTTCCCACATTACCGTTTCGATTCGCGTCGCATTGTTGTACAAAGCAGTGTCCCCTTGCGCAGTCGCAAGTTTTAGGGCGATTGCCTTAATAATCGCACTGCGCGGATCAGAGACTGTATAAACAGGATGACCAAAGCCAATAATGACTTCCTTGTTCTCAATACGTTTTCGAATATCAACTTCGGCTTCATCGGGTGATGCATATCGTGCTTGAATTTCCAGAGCCACTTCATTCGCACCACCGTGCTTTGGGCCACGAAGAGCGCCGATTGCACCAGTGATCGCCGAATACATGTCTGAACCCGTACCGGCAATGACGCGAGCGGTAAAAGTCGATGCGTTGAACTCATGTTCGGCATATAAAATGAGGGAGGCGTGCATGGATTTGACCCATAGATCACTTTGCGGAGCGCCAAGCAATAAGTGTAAGAAATGCCCGCCAATTGAGTCATCATCGGTTTCAACGGTGATGCGTTTGCCAGAGTTTGCAAAGTGATACCAGTACAACAACATTGAATTAAGACAGGCTATTAACTTATCGGCGATCTCCTTTGCTCCGACTTCAGTATGTGAACTATCTTCTGGGCAAATCGCGCCAAGGCCCGATACTCCTGTGCGCATGACATCCATGGGATGTGCACTGGCTGGAATGGCTTCTAGGATTGTTTTAACTTCATTGGGCAGACCACGCAGGCTTTTGAGTTTATTTTTATAAACAATTAACTGGCTTTGCGTTGGCAGTGTGCCGTAAATTAAAAGGTGGGCGACTTCCTCGAACTCACAGTACGCAGCTAAATCGGTGATGTCATATCCGCGATAGTGCAAATCGTTTCCAGACTTTCCAACGCTGCATAATGCGGTATTTCCGGCAGGCACGCCAGAGAGTGCGACCGATTTCTTAGGCTTAAAATCGGCCACTT
>JANLPM010000052.1:0-6637 GCA_031367265.1 Actinomycetes bacterium | reverse complement strand
AAGAGATGGCGTACTTATCCATTCTTAAGGCGAATAATTGCCATAGTAGATACATGCTGCGCCATACTTCCTCTCCCTCGCGGCGTTAAAACCGTCTGGCCAGTTAAATTTCGAACCTCGTGCCAGACGTTCGATCGCAATCATTGCGCTTTCATGTAGAAACTCACCACGATGAAGTTTCATAATCACATCTTCAACTTCACTATTAGTTATCTCATATGGAGGGTCGACGTAGACAATGTGATATTTCTCTGTCGGCACGTTAGTTATAAAACGTTGAGCAGCCATTGGATAGAGTTGAAACTTACCAACTGGGGAGCATTTTTTCACTAACTCAAAGTTTCTTTCAATAGTTCTTATGGCTTCAGGATCGCGTTCAACAATATGCACAATCGTGGCTCCACGAGATAGCGCTTCCAAGCCAATTGCCCCGGAACCCCCAAATAAATCCAAAAAGTTAACTCCAGAGAATTCACCAAACTCAGATGTCAGTGATGAGAACAGGGCCTCACGTGCGCGATCAGATGTTGGCCGAGTAGAAGTTGCAACCGAACTCAACACGCCTCCCTTAGCTACTCCGGCAATAATCCTCACTAGTCAACCTTTATCTAAATAGTCGGTAGCGGTATCACGCGCCATCAAAGCAACTTCTCTCGCAAGTGCAGGATAAATTGCTAAATCAGAGGAGGCGGAAATGACGCTTTCAGCATCGGCCCGTGCGCTCTCAATTAATTCTTGATCTCTTAACACTCGAAGTAACCTCAGGTGTGATTGCGTACCTGATTGTTTGGCGCCCAGTACATCACCTTCTCGGCGTTGCTCCAGATCGATTCGTGAAAGTTCAAATCCATCCAGAGTGCTTGCAACGGCCTCGAGGCGCTCACGGGCCGGGGACTGACTCGGCGCGCTCGTTACTAAGAGACATAACCCCGCAGAGGACCCTCGGCCTACGCGCCCGCGCAGTTGATGAAGTTGGGAGATACCAAAACGATCGGCATCCATGATTACCATCACGGTTGCGTTGGCAACATCAACGCCGACTTCAATAACAGTAGTAGAAACTAGAACATCGATCTCACCTTTAGAAAAAGCGCGCATGGTCGAATCTTTTAACTCACTTGTTTGGCGTCCGTGCAGAACGCCTACGCGTAAAGCTTTTAATGCGCCACCGGCAAGAAGTGGAGCTAACTCATTTACGGAGGCGATATCGGGAGATTCTTCGCCAAAAAGAAAATCAATATCGGAGTTTTCATCACTGCCTGCCTCTATACGAGGTGCGACGACATAAGCCTGATGACCCGCTGCAGCCTCCTCCAGGATCCGTTTCCATGCCCGGTCCAAGTAGGCGGGCTTTTCTAGGGTTGAAATCACATGAGTGGCGATGGGCTGGCGGCCGAGTGGGAGTTCACGCAAAATAGAGACATCTAAATCTCCAAAAACCGTCATCGCCACACTTCGAGGAATCGGAGTTGCCGTCATAACCAGTAAATGCGGAGGCTTCTGAGCTTTGACTTTAAGGGCATCGCGTTGTTGAACACCAAATCTATGTTGCTCGTCGACAACAATTAATCCTAAATCCTTAAATTCAACGCGCTCTCCAAGAAGTGCATGGGTACCAATAATTATTCCCGCACCACCCGTGGCCGCAAGAATAAGCGCCTCTCGTCGCGCTGCTGCGCTTTGCGAACCAGTAATAAGAGTTATTCGCGTCGCCAATTCTCCACCGTCTAATGTTCCGCCAAGGGCTAGTCGACCTAATAATTTTTCAAAAGTGCGCACATGTTGGGCCGCTAAAACTTCAGTCGGAGCCAATAGTGCTGCCTGTCCTCCACTATCTACCACTGCGAGCATTGCGCGCAGAGCAACCACGGTCTTTCCCGATCCCACTTCACCTTGTAAAAGTCGATGCATTGGATGAGGCTGTGCTAAATCCAACTCTATTTCCTTAATTACTTCTAACTGTCCCCCAGTAAGTCGGAAAGGCAGCATTGCGTCAAATGCTTCAAGTACCCCACCCTTTATGGTTTTTCGCGAAAGTGTGTTGAGTTTTTTTAACTCGTTACGCCGCATGACCAACATAAGTTGCAACAGGAAAGCCTCGTCATACGTCAAGCGCGCACGCGCGGCTTCGGCGTGAATTAAATCGGCAGGCGCATGCAGCTCTACCAATGCCGCTTGTAGCGTTGGATAATTATGTGCTAGTCGAATCTCTTCTGGCAGATAGTCCGTAACCTCATCAAGGGATTCAATTGCCATATCAATACACTGTGAAATCTTCCACGAGGGCAGCTTGGCTGTTGCTGGATACACCGATAAATATTTTCCCGCAAAACTATCTACTGCGTGATCAACATCTACACCATCCGGCAGCATCTGATAATCAGGGTGCGACAACTGCTTCTTACGATTGAAGACTCCAACTTTGCCGGCAAAGAGGCCCTGCGCACCAAGTTTTAACTCTTTTTCACGCCATGCTTGATTAAAAAATGTTAGTGAGAGTTTGTCGCGCCCATCAGTGACAATTACCTCCAAAATACTCCCCTTGCGTCCACGAATCGGACGCGTGGTTGAACTATGAACTTCGGCCAAAATCGTGACCTCGTCACCCTCTTTTAACTGCGCAATATCTGAGAGCTCGCCGCGGACCATATATCGTCGAGGATAGTGGCGCATCAAGTCGCCCACGGTTTTAATAGCGAAGGCATCGAGTAAAACCTTTGAGGTTCGATCCCCCACAACATCAGAGAGTTTGCTTTCCAGGTTTGCCACTCAGTGATTCTCTCGCGCTTACAGGCTTACACGCTCGAGCCACGCGTGGATTGGCGTACAGATGCCCTCACGCGATATCCTTACCCCTTGTCCGTTAAGGGACTAAGTACCTATTTCTGAATCTATAAAGGAGTACGACCGTGGCAGCAACATGCGATATCTGTAGCAAGGGGCCAAGTTTTGGCAACAATGTTTCTCACTCACAGGTAAAGACACGGCGACGTTGGAATCCAAATATCCAAAGTGTGCGCACAATGGTGGGCTCAACACCAAAGCGCCAAAATGTCTGCACTTCTTGCCTTAAGGCTGGAAAAGTTACCCGTTAATTTTTTTACTAATTAATTGAAATGGCGCCAGGTATCTGGCGCCTCTTTCATTTCCAAACCATGTACCCCGCTGCCCTCATTGACTCTCCCAACGCAAAGGCCTGATAATCCAATTCCAGTTGCCAAGAATGAGTGATCTTCTCCCCCAGCAAAAATCCATTGCCAGACGTCAATTCCATGTTTGCTGGCCAACTCGTTGAGGGCAACAAACTCGGCATCAAGAGTGAATGCAGTTTTTTCAAAAACGAATGAGACTGCTGAGGCTTTGGCCATTTGCTGGGCTTGGGTAATAAGTGAATCGCTCACATCACACATGGAAGTTGCCCCAGCTTCGGCGAAAGCGATTGCAGCAAAATAATCTACGTTCGGCGCACAGAACTGCTCAATAGCATACGCCTCAAGATCATCGACTTCACTCTGGTTAATCACACTTAATCCGGCGCTTGACCAACCGGGAAGTGATGAAAGATAAATTGAATCTCCAGCTTTTGCTCCTGCGCGTGTGATGTCTGTGTCGATAGCACCAAGCACGGTGATGGAAATTACTTTTATTGGCCCACGGGTCAAATCACCACCTACGACCACCGCTCCACAACCTGCCGCCTCGTGCCGAATTCCTTGGGCCAGATCACCGATCCACTCCATCGATTCATTACCCGTGAGCGTGAGCGCTACTACCAAGTATTGTGGCGTAGCGCCCATTGCATAAATGTCAGCTAAGTTAGCTGCAGTTATCTTTCTACCAATTTCAAAGGCACCTGACCAGTCAGTATTGAAATGTGTTCCTTCAACGGCCGCATCGGTTGTCATAACTGATTTCGGTGAAGTCAAGACGACGGCCGCATCATCACCAATGCCTACTAGAACTCCGGGATTCGCTTTCCCAAAAATTTGCGCAAATAGCGCAATCACCTGGTCCTCATCAAAGTTCATAACCCCAACCCTATTCCACTAGCGAGTAAGACCGACCGTGAAGTAGCCTTTGGCCACCAATGAAAGGAAACACGATGTCAATTCAGGCATATATTTTAATTCAGACGGAGGTCGGAAAAGCGAGCTCAGTTGCAAAAGCCGTCTCGTCAATCGCAGGTGTCACACTTTCTGAGGGTGTCACAGGCCCATACGATGTCATCATGCGCGCTGAAGCACCGAGTATGGAAGAGTTTGGTCGAGTAATTTTGTCGAAAGTTCAAGCTGTCCCAGGAATCACACGAACATTGACCTGCCCAGTAACGCACTCGTAAAGCTTTAATTTTATTGTGCGAACGCTTTTTCATAATGCACATTTCTGGTCTGCTGGAAAAGAAATTTTTGGGGCAATTCTTGTTGAAAATGAATTAATCATTGCCTCTGGCGCACAAGCCTTATCTTCACAAACTAATTCAGCGGTAGATTTAGACGGAGCTTTCGTGATGCCGGCTTTTATCGATGGACATGCACATCCAATTTTTGGTGGACGCGAAGCTGCAGGTCCAAAAATAAATGGTTTGAACTCACTGGATGAGATACTGGCAGAGGTTAAAAAATTCGCAGAAAATAACCCCGACGCACCTTGGATAATTGGTGGTGCTTATGAAGCGTCGATCATTGAAAGCGGCGATTTTGATGCACACTGGTTAGATTCAGTGGTCCATGATCGCCCAATAGTTTTACATGCAGTTGATCACCACACTATTTGGGTAAATACGAAAGCCCTTGAACTTGCGGAGATTACCCAGCAAACTCCAGATCCAGCTGGTGGCACCATTTCCCGTCGCGCCGATGGTTGGCCTAAAGGTACTTTCCGAGAGCCCAATGCAATCGCTCTTATCCTCAATGTTGCTCCAAAGGATTCAATCCAAAGTGATATGGACGCTATTAAGCAGGCGTGTACGGCATACCTGAAAGTAGGAGTGACGGCAACAATGGATTCTTGGGTAGAAAAAGATATGGCGAAGGCTTATCTACTCGCTGCCCAAACTGGTGACATATCAATTTCTATGAATCTCTCCTTTCTCGTGACACCCTCAAATTGGATAGACAAGATCGATGAGGTGGTGGATTTGCGGAGAGAGTTTCAGGCTCTGCCTAATCCCGATTTAGTAAAGTCCAATAGTATTAAATTCTTAATTGATGGCGCATTATCGGCAGGTACAGCCGCATTAATTGCACCTTATTTGGATAGACCCGAATCAAATGGAATTAAGATCTGGGCCGACGATGAATTGATACATGCGATGTGCGCCTTTGATATTCGAAAATTCCAAGTCCATATCCACGCGATTGGCGATGCCGCAGTAAAGCAGGCGTTAGATGCCATTGAAGCAATGATTTCTAAAAACCCACCGTGGGATAGGCGTCCAGTTATCGTCCATGCCCAATTGATCGCCGATGAGGATATGCCTCGATTTAAGCAGCTAGGTGTGATTGCCAATATCCAACCGCTGTGGTGCTACTTAGATCCCATGAATAAAGAGTTAATCCTGCCCCGCATTGGACAGGATAGGAATGACCGGCAATATCGACTACGAACGTTAATTAAAAGCGGTTCAATGATTGCATTCGGCAGTGACTGGCCAGTCACGAGTGAAATTCCCTTACTAGGGCTTGGCGTTCCAGTAAATCGTTTGAAGCCTGGAGAACAAAATACAGATGGGTGGAATACTTCCGAGGCAATCACAATGGAAGAAGCTTTAATTTTTTATACAAAAAATGTGGCATACCAAATGTTTAGGGAAAATGAACGCGGCCAGTTAGACGTTGGAATGAAGGCCGACTTTATAGTTCTCGACAAAAACCCACTCACCATTGACCCATCTCAAGTAAGCAAGATTGAAATTCAAGCTCTCTATCAAAATGGTTTTAAAGTTCGATAATGCTTAATTATCGAGTACTCCGTTAGTGCGGGCCAATGCAGTATTTATCAACGCGCTGATCAAAGAAGAGTAGTCAACCCCGCTGGTGGCCATAAGTTTGGGGTACACAGACGTTCCAGTAAAACCAGGCATAGTGTTAATTTCATTAATCACAACTTCGCCATTATTGGTATAAAAGAAATCAACGCGCGCTAGACCGCTGCAACCTAGAGATTTAAATGCTTGCACCGCATTAGCGCGAATTTCTTCGGCCGCTGCCGCAGATATATTAGCTGGGGCAATTACTGTCGTTGCATCATCTAAATACTTAGCTTGGAAATCATAGAATTCAAATTTACTATCAATCACGATTTCACCGACAACCGATGCGCTGACTTCCCCATCACTTTCAAGAACGGCGCACTCAATTTCCATTCCAGGAATTGCAGCTTCTATCATCACCTTTCGGTCAAAAGTAAATGCATCGTTAAGTGCCGGCTCTAGCTCAGAAGCAGAGTTCACTTTGTGTGTGCCGCGGCTAGAACCACCACGGACAGGTTTAACAAAGACCGGGTATTTCAAAGGCGCAACTTTTGACTTCCAATCGATTCGTGTTACCACGATTGCACTTGCCACACGCATGCCTTGTGCGGAAAAAATGGTTTTGGAGATGGATTTATCCATTGCCATGGCCGATGCAGCTACTCC
>JANLPM010000035.1:0-6026 GCA_031367265.1 Actinomycetes bacterium | reverse complement strand
AAGTTCGGTTAACCGGGCAGTCAATGTATTTCCATCATTCAGTACTATTGAAATTACTCGTGAGATATTTTTTTCCCAGTGGCGTCTTTTAGTAAGCGGGCGATCAACACCAGGCGAGGTAACTTCGAGGGTAAAAGCCTCACTTAAAATTGGACTCTCATCCAATAAATCCGAAATTAATCGTGAAACGACCGTGACTTCATCAAGATTGAGCGGCTTTAGTCCATCCACAACACAGGTCACAACACGATGGTTGCCAGGATTAGTTACGAGAACCTCTTCTAGAAAGAAGCCCGCGTTAATAATTGCAGGTTCAAGAAGTTCGGCCAGCCCTTGAGTCAGAGACATCTGTAGCTACTTTCCTATTAAATTGTATGTGCCTATTAAGTTGTAGTTACGAGTGTAGCTAAAAACTTTGGAAAGTATCAATTCCCACTTTGATAATCAGCGCAACAGTGACAATTAAGAAGGTTTTACGCACGAGCACCGAACCTCCACGTATAGCTAAGCGTGCGCCTAGTATCGCCCCACTTACATTTGCTACACCTAGTGCCAAGCCAATCTGCCAAATAATCGCTCCGTGAAAACCAAAGATTAAGATCGCGCCGAGATTAGTTGAGACATTGACAACTTTAGCTATTGCCGATGCGGTAATAAATGCATAACCAAGGCTTACCACTAAGACCAACATCAAAAACGAACCCGTGCCGGGACCAAAAATTCCATCATAAAAACCAATGCCAGCACCAGCAAGAATTGAGATTTGAATTCTACGGTTAGTGTGATGACGTAGTAATTCGATTTTTCCAAGATCGGGTTTAAACCAAGTATAAATTGCAACAACAATCAGAAGAGATAAGACGATGGGGCGCATACTAGACGTTGGAATTTTCGAAGCTAGAGAGGCACCCGCGGCCGAACCAATAAAAGCCGGTAAGGCCATAGCCAGCAAAATTTTTGGATCGGGTTTTATTGCACGCCGATACAGCCCCGCGGCAGTGGTGGTGCCAAAGACTGAAGATAATTTATTTGTTCCGAGTACGGTAACTGTGTCAGTTTTAGGCAGACCAATTAAAAGCGCAGGGAGTTGAATCAAACCCCCGCCCCCGGCAATGGAATCGACGAGACCGGCAAAAAACGCGGCTAAAAGCAGAAAAATCCCAGTGGTAAAAGTTAAATCACCCAACGCAAAGCCTTAAACAAGAAGTGATGTAATAGTTGAGATTGCATTGGCAAGGGCAGTTTCGCTTTTGGCCCCAGTTGCCCGCACACGAACTTCGACATTGCCATCGGCGAGAGCTTTACCAACCACCACAATGATCGGGTTTCCAATGAGCTCAGCATCCTTAAATTTAACGCCAGCACTTGCATCTCTACGATCATCGAGCATCACTGAAATTCCGGCCACCTCGAGATCGGTAGCGAGCTTGAGCGCGGTATCAAAGGGCAAATCCTCTTTACCTGTCGCCACAATATGGACCTTGGCGGGTGCAATTTCGGCTGGCCAATTGAGGCCGATCTCATCACATGTCTGCTCAGCAATAGCGGCAACCGCGCGTGAAACTCCGATTCCATATGAACCCATTGTGACAATTTGAGATTTTCCATTGTTATCTAAAACCGTCAGGTTTAAAGCTTCTGCATATTTTCTACCTAATTGAAAAATGTGTCCGATCTCAATTGCGCGATCGATAATTACATCCGTGCCACAATCAGGACATGCATCCCCCGCACGAACTTCGGCCGCTTCAACGTAGGAATCAGGCGTGAAATCGCGGCCATTAATCACGTAACGGGCGTGTCGATCTTTTTTATTTGCACCACTTATCCATGAAGTACCTGGTGCAACTCGTGGGTCGGCATAGAGTTTAATTCCAGCATTCTGTGCATTTTGTGGTCCGATGTAACCCTTAACTAAGTTGGGGAATTTCGCAAAATCTGCCTCTTCAAAAACACGAAGTTCGTGAACGCCAATTAAATTCTCTTGTAAGCGTTTTAAATCAACTTCACGATCACCTGGAACAAGAACTGAGATTGCCGATCCATCGGCGACTAACATAATATTTTTTAAGGTATCTTCGGCGCTGTAGCCTCCACCATATTTACTATTCATGAGCGCAACTAGTGAATCAATTGTTGGAGTATTAGGCGTATCCAACTCTTCTAGCACGGGTATTCCTGATGGATCTTCTGCCGCAATTTTCGTCACCATTGCTTCAACATTTGCGGCGTATCCACATTGTGGGCATAGGACATAGGTATCTTCACCGGTGGCGCATGGTGCTAAAAACTCTTCTGACTTTGAACCTCCCATGGCACCCGAGACGGCTTTAACAATATTGAACTTCAAACCCAAGCGATTAAAAGTTGAGATATATGCCTCGCGATGTTTTTGGTAAGAGATCTCTAACCCAGCATCATCGATGTCAAATGAGTAAGAATCTTTCATGACAAACTCACGCCCGCGAATAATCCCACTGCGGGGACGCGCTTCATCGCGATATTTAGTTTGAATTTGATAAATTGAGAGTGGAAGATCTTTATACGATGAATATTCACCTTTTACCATTAGTGTGAACATCTCTTCATGCGTTGGGCCTAATAAGTAATCTGCGCCTTTTCTATCTTGCAATCGAAAAAGAGAGGGGCCGTACTCAGTCCAACGATTTGTAGTTTCATATGCCTCACGTGGCAGCAGCGCTGGAAAATGAACCTCCTGAAAGCCAGCTTGATCCATCTCGGCGCGAACAAGGTTTTCAATGTTTCGAAGCGTGATTACTCCTAGTGGTAACCACGAATAAATGCCGGCGGCAATGCGCCGAATATATCCAGCACGAACCAGTAAACGGTGGCTAGCAACTTCGGCATCGGCTGGATCATCACGAAGGGTACGCAAAAAAAGTGTAGACATTTTCAGCATGTGGCGAGCCTACCTAATATCAACAGTAGGTGCTCCTGATGCAACACCCGCAGCTTCCATTTCTTCGGCCAATCGCATCGCCTCTTCAATTAAAGTTTCAACGATCATCGCTTCAGGTACGGTCTTAATGACTTCACCTTTCACAAAAATCTGTCCCTTACCGTTTCCAGAGGCAACCCCTAAATCGGCCTCTCGAGCCTCTCCCGGTCCATTAACAACACAACCCATAACGGCAACACGCAATGGAACCGTCATTCCTTGAAGACCTGCTTGAACTTTCTCGGCCAATGTATAGACATCGACTTGTGCACGTCCACATGAGGGACATGAAACAATTTCGAGTTTACGTTGGCGAAGATTAAGCGATTCAAGAATGGAAATTCCAACTTTAACTTCTTCAACTGGAGGTGCCGATAGTGAAACGCGGATAGTGTCTCCGATCCCTTCAGCCAATAAAATTCCAAAGGCAGTTGACGACTTGATAGTTCCTTGAAAAATTGGTCCCGCCTCAGTCACGCCCAAATGCAATGGATAATCACACTTAGCTGCCAAAATTCGATACGCGTTAACCATTGTTACTGGGTCATGGTGCTTGACTGAGATTTTGATATCTGAAAAGCCATGCTCTTCAAAAAGGGATGCCTCCCACAATGCAGATTCAGCTAAAGCTTCAGGTGTAGCTTTTCCATACTTAGCAAGGATCCGCGGATCAAGGGAACCGGCGTTGACACCGATTCGAATTGGAATTTGGGCATCTAATGCCGCCTTGGCAACTTCTTTAACTTTATCATCGAAGGCTTTAATGTTGCCTGGATTTACGCGAACTGCCGCACACCCTGCATCGATTGCCGCGAAAATATATTTGGGTTGAAAATGAATATCGGCGATGACGGGGATCTGAGATTTTTTGGCGATCTGGGCAAGAGCATCGGCATCATCTTGACTCGGCACCGCGACTCGGACAATTTGACAGCCCGCTGCAGTGAGTTCGGCGATTTGTTGCAGGGTGGCGTTGATGTCAGAAGTGAGTGTGGTGCACATTGACTGAACGCTTACGGGAGACTCGCTTCCTACTCCGACTTTGCCAACCCTCATCTGTCTGGTCTTTCGGCGGGGCGCCAAAACTGGCGGCGGTGCGGATGGAATTCCTAAATCAACCATGGCGCTATTCTGCCGTATTTCTCGCTTAAAGGTTCAGTACAACTGGATTGACGATATCGGCTATCAAGAGGAGAAGCGTCAGTGCCGCCAAAATCACGAAGACTACCAACGTAATTGGCGTCAAAACCGTTACATCGATCGCCGCTGGTCGAGGCCGACCTCGGAGTCGTGCGATGAATGCTCGAATCTCATCGGCGATTGCCACGGCCATGTGTCCACCATCGAGTGGAAGTATGGGCAAGAGATTAAATAAGCCGACGAATATATTTAGACTCGCAATAATTAAAATAAATGTCGCAAGCCGCTGCATTGGAGAAAGATCGCCACTGCCAACGGTTTGACCCGATACGCGCGCAACACCCACAATGCCAACTAAGCCGTTCGAATCTCGCTTATCTCCATTAACGGTCGCTCCCCACAGTGCAGGAATTTTCGAAGGAAGCTTAATTAACGATTTCACACTTTCGACGAGAAAGCTTTTCGTAACTATCCCAGCATCTTTAACTGAAGTTATAACTCCCGTGCGTTTTAGGCCTACTTCATTAATGACTCCAAGTAAAAATCGCTTTTCACCCGCAACGGTTTCTAACTTAGGAGTTGCGGTGATTACTAAATTTTGACCCGCGCGGTTTACTCCAAATGTTAGGGCTTGTCCATGTGAGTTTCGAATCGTTTTAACATCACGGTACCAATCAATAACTTTTTTACCATTAATCGAAGTGATTTCATCCCCAGCCATGAATCCTGCCGACTGGGCTGCAGAACCTTTGAGGACTTCGTGAACAACAGGTAGAACTTGACTCGTACCAATTGCGGCAAAGAGCGTGAAGAGAAGCAAGTAGCCAATGACAAAGTGTAAAAATGAACCTGCACCTAAAACAATCAACTTTCGGTGAGATGGCGCTTTATAGAATGCGCGTCCCTCTTCACCGGCTGGCATCTGATCTCCGGGGGTCATTCCTTCAATTCGACAGTAGCCACCGGCAGGAATTGCTTTAACTCCAAACTCAGTTTCACCACGCTGGCGTGACCAAATCCGAGTACCAAAACCTAAGAAAAACTCAGATACTTTCATCCCATAATGTTTAGCCGTTAAGTAATGTCCAAATTCGTGGATCATCACTGAGAGAAGTAGAGCCACAACGAAAGCGAGGATTCCGAGAATCTGCATTATTTAGCCAATCTATCTACGTATTTCTGAGCCAGCGCCTTTGCATCATCTTCGATGGCACTGACATCCGACAAATCTCGTATAACCAAGGGTGTAGATTTTTTATACTCGTTAAGTACCGCCTCGATAACACCAAGAATCGAAGCAAATGCAATTTTCCCCGCGATAAAAGCGGCTACGGCGATTTCATTTGCCGCATTGAAAATTGCTGGAAGTCCACCTTCAGCCTCACCACACTCCCTGGCAAGTGAAATCGCTGGAAACCTCATTGAGTTAATCGGCTCAAAACTCCAGTTATGGGTTTTGTGCCAGTCGATTGGTTCGCTCGCTTTCTCAAGTCGATGTGGAAAATTAAGTGCGTAGGCAATTGCGCCCTTCATGTTAGGCGGACTGGCCTGAGCAATCGTCGAGCCATCGTGAAATTCAACCATTGAATGAACAACTGACTGGCGGTGAATCACGGCATCTATCGCGCTGTATGGCATTGCAAATAAGTAATGCGCCTCGATTATTTCAAGGGCTTTATTGACTAAAGTCGCCGAATTAATTGTAACCAGCGCACCCATGTTCCATGTTGGATGTTTGAGGGCCTCTGCCACACTCACCGTACTTAAATCAGAGCGATCCACAAATGGGCCACCGCTGGCAGTTAATACTAATTTACGAATTTCATTGGCTTTACCTGCCATTGCACACTGCCAGATAGCAGAGTGCTCTGAATCAACTGGAATAATCTGATGCGGCCGAGCTTTCGACATTACTAACTGACCACCT
>JANLPM010000028.1:0-11835 GCA_031367265.1 Actinomycetes bacterium | reverse complement strand
GCGCTGTGGAGAGTGCCAAGCGTGGGGTTGCGTCGAAGAAGTTGCCGCACCTAAAAAACTCTCACTCGTACCGGGTCACGTAACACATAAGGCAGTACCAATCGGTGATGTTGATCTTTCAGCAGCGCACGCGCGTCCCACTGGAATTTTAGAGCTCGATCGAGTGTTGGGTGGTGGTCTTGTTCCAGGTGCTGCGATCTTATTAGCGGGTGAGCCCGGAGTAGGAAAGTCAACTCTTTTACTCGCAGTTGCTGCACAAAGTGCGGCTGGCGGAATTAAAGCGTTGTATATCAGCGGAGAGGAATCTGCATCGCAAATACGGCTACGTGCCCAGCGCATAAAGGCTATCGACCCAGCGCTCTTTTTAGCGGCAGAGAACGATTTAGGTGCAGTCATTTCGCACCTAGATGCGGTCAAGCCAGAATTAGTCATTATCGATTCCATTCAAACTATTAGTAGTGCAACGGCCGATGGATCTGCGGGTGGAGTTACGCAGGTTCGCGAAGTTGCTGGCGCATTAATGCGCATATGTAAAGATCGAGATGTAACTTTGCTCTTGGTTGGTCATGTCACTAAAGATGGCTCAATCGCCGGCCCACGCTTACTAGAACATATTGTCGACGTAGTTTTGCAGTTCGAAGGCGAGCGTCACTCCCGACTTCGTTTGATTCGAGCGATTAAGAATCGTTTCGGTGCATCTGATGAAGTTGGATGTTTTGAGTTAAGTGATATCGGTATCGAATCGGTATTAGACCCCACAGGATTATTTACTTCGCGTCATACTGAACCAGTACCGGGTACATGCGTCACGGTAACTTTAGAAGGACGACGTCCATTACTTGCAGAAATTCAAGCACTGGTCAGTCAAGGTCGAGAAAATGATTTTGGAAATGCCCGCCGTGTCGTATCTGGACTTGATTCAGCGCGTACATCAATGACGCTGGCAGTTTTAGAGCTCCGTGCTGGTATCCGTGTGGGTGGACGTGATGTGTATGCAGCGACAGTTGGTGGAATGAAAATGTCTGAACCCGCCGCCGATTTAGCCCTTGCCCTTGCCGTGGCTTCGGCCGCTAGATCTTTAGCGTTACCCGCTGATTTAGTTGCGATCGGTGAAGTGGGTTTAGCTGGTGAGATCCGTAAAGTCAACGGTGTACATCGACGCTTACAAGAGGCATATCGTCTAGGTTTTAAACGCGCGCTGGTGCCGGCAGGCTCAGATTCTAGGGTTGATGGCATGGAGATCGTTGAAGTTTCACGCCTTGATCAAGCACTCGCTCGGGTAAAAATCACTGGCGAATGAATCACTAACCGAAAACGCAATTAAGAAACTGTGGCCTGATACTTCCCAAATCGAAAAAGCCTTAGCAACCTTAATTGAGGATCAACTTATAGAAAGAATTTCTCGAAGTCGATATAGGCTTCCGCAATGATTACGTCTGGGATTCGCTTGGCAGTAAAAGCCGATGTCCCTCGAATCCTGGCGTTAATTAAGGATTTAGCAATTTATGAGAAATCTCCAGAGGATGCTAAAGCAACTCCCGAACAAATTGAAGAATCACTCTTTTCACCTAATCCTCAGGCATTTTGCCACGTTGTCGAAGTTGAAAATGAGGTAGTTGGAATTTCAATCTGGTTTCTTAACTACTCAACCTGGCTGGGAAAGCCCGGTATTTACCTGGAAGATCTCTACATTGATCCACTACATCGCGGAAAAGGCTTTGGTTTGGCGTTACTCAAAGAGCTCGCACAAATATGTCTCGCGCGCGGGTATGAACGGTTGCAATGGTGGGTCCTAGACTGGAATGAACCATCGATTGAGTTCTACAAATCTCTTGGGGCAACCCCCATGGATAAGTGGACTGTGTACCGCGTGAGCGGTGAAGCGTTAAAAATACTAGGCGCTTAATTTAAGCCGTTGGGGCCGCTTGGGTTAAATCCTCTGGACTATCAGGAGTTTGAATCTTTGGTGCACCCTTGAAGGTAAAGATTGCGTCGGCGCCTTCGCCCTCTGCATCGACAACGATGATTTCACCGGCCTTAAGTTCGCCAAACAAGATGCGCTCAGAGAGCGAGTCCTCGATTTCACGTTGAATTGTCCGGCGAAGTGGCCGCGCCCCAAGGAGCGGATCATAACCGCGAGTAGCAAGTAGATCCTTTGCCGCCGGAGTTAATTCAATCCCCATATCTTTTGCCTGTAAGCGATCATCAAGGTTCTTGAGCATCAAATCAACGATCTGAATGATTTGCTCCTTTGTCAACTGATGGAAGACGATGACATCATCGATACGGTTGAGGAACTCAGGGCGGAAATGAGTTTTAAGTTCGTCATTAACTTTGCCCTTCATTCGATCGTAATTAGTCTGCTCATCATCACTATTAGCAAAACCAAGTCCTAGGCTCTTAGAAATATCGCGGGTGCCAAGGTTAGTAGTCATGATGATGACGGTGTTTTTGAAATCAACCGTACGGCCTTGTGAGTCGGTAAGTCGGCCATCTTCTAGAACTTGAAGAAGTGAGTTAAAGATATCTGGGTGCGCTTTTTCAATCTCATCAAAGAGTACGACTGAGAATGGTCTGCGGCGAACTTTTTCAGTTAACTGTCCACCTTCGTCGTATCCAACATATCCTGGAGGCGCACCGAATAATCGCGAGGCAGTGTGACGCTCAGAGTACTCGGACATATCAAGTTGAATGAGCGCGTCTTGATCACCAAATAAAAATGCGGCGAGCGTGCGCGCAAGTTCGGTCTTACCAACTCCTGATGGGCCGGCAAAGATAAATGACCCGCCAGGACGACGTGGGTCTTTAAGACCCGCCCGTGTACGGCGGATGGCTTGCGATAAGGATTTAATCGCTTGATCTTGACCGACAACGCGATTATGCAGCTCATCTTCCATACGCAAAAGTCGAGCAGTCTCTTCTTCGGTTAATTTAAAGACGGGAATTCCCGTTGAAATAGAGAGAACTTGAGCGATGAGCTCTTCATCAACCTCAGTAACTTTATCAAGGTCCGTTGCTTTCCAATTTTTTTCAGCCTCATGCTTCTCGGCGATTAAGAGTTTCTCTTTATCGCGAAGTGATGCCGCCTTTTCAAAATCTTGACCATCGATGGCAGACTCTTTTTCTTTACGAGCATCGGCAATTTTGTCATCGAAGGCACGAAGCTCTGCCGGAGCGGTCATGCGCTTAATACGAAGTCGCGAGCCCGCCTCATCTATGAGATCTATCGCCTTGTCTGGCAAAAAACGATCTGAAACATAGCGATCGGCAAGGTTGGCCGCCGCAGCTAAAGCACCATCGGTAATCGATACCCGGTGATGAGTTTCGTAGCGATCGCGAAGACCTTTCAAAATTTCAATAGTGTGCGCAACCGATGGCTCTTTAACTTGTATTGGTTGGAAGCGGCGCTCAAGAGCTGCATCTTTTTCAACATGCTTGCGATACTCATCAAGAGTAGTTGCACCGATTGTTTGTAGTTCACCTCGAGCCAACATTGGTTTTAGAATACTTGCGGCATCTATTGCACCTTCGGCAGCACCTGCGCCAACGAGAGTGTGAATTTCATCGATAAAAAGAATAATATCCCCGCGTGTTTTAATCTCTTTAAGAACTTTTTTCAAGCGTTCTTCGAAATCTCCACGGTAGCGGCTGCCAGCAACAAGTGCACCTAAATCTAGTGAGTACAACTGCTTATCTTTCAAAGTTTCCGGAACGTCATTTTTAAAAATCGCTTGCGCAAGACCTTCTACGACTGCAGTCTTACCAACACCTGGTTCACCAATTAAAACTGGATTGTTTTTTGTGCGACGCGACAAAACCTGCATCACACGTTCAATCTCATTTTCGCGACCTATGACTGGATCTAACTTACCTTCACGTGCGGCCTGGGTAAGGTTGCGGCCAAATTGATCGAGAATCAATGACGTCGATGGCGTACCTTCAGCTGGTCCACCTTGAGTAACCGCCTCTTTACCTTGATAACCTGAAAGAAGTTGAATTACTTGCTGACGTACACGGTTTAAATCGGCGCCAAGCTTTACAAGGACTTGTGCGGCAACGCCTTCACCTTCACGAATAAGGCCAAGTAAAATATGTTCGGTACCAATGTAGTTATGACCCAGCTGCAACGCCTCACGAAGTGAGAGTTCTAGAACTTTTTTGGCTCGCGGAGTAAATGGGATATGTCCACTTGGTGCTTGCTGACCTTGTCCAATAATCTCTTCAACTTGTGCTCGAACGGCCTCGAGTGAAATACCTAAAGATTCAAGTGCCTTAGCGGCTACGCCTTCGCCTTCATGAATCAAGCCCAGCAAAATGTGCTCAGTGCCGATGTAGTTGTGATTGAGCATGCGCGCCTCTTCTTGGGCCAACACGACTACTCGGCGGGCTCGGTCTGTAAAGCGCTCAAACATCGGCGTACTCCTTCTTAATCGATTCATTAAGCCTAATACCTCGCGTGCCAAGCTCGCGAGGCGTAAAAGGGGTCGACACCTATAACCCTTGGGGTGGTGAATTTATGCCCGAATCGTCCTATATCTAGGCGAGAATCCTCAGCATTCTGGTATTTCCAAGGGTATTTGGCTTGGCCGATTCGAGATCTAAGAACTCCGCAACACCGGCATCATATGAATGAAGTAATTCATCGAAAACTTCGGCATCCACGGGTGTGCCCTCGATGGGCTCAAAACCATGGTGGCCAAAGAAATCCGTTTGAAAGGTTAAACAAAAAATCCGTTCAACGCCAACTTCGCGGGCGCGTTCAATAATCGCTTCGAGAATTTGATGACCGACTCCCTGATTTTGACGCTCCTTCTGTACGGCGACCGTTCTGACCTCAGCTAGATCTTCCCAGAGAATATGCAAAGCCCCACAACCAACGATTTCTCCATCTTCTTCGGCGACAATAAACTCTTGAACACTTTCATAGAGTGTGACCGTTTCCTTAGAAAGCATTTGCCCAGGGGCTGCATATGAATCCACGAGTTTGCGGATCGCTTTTACATCACTGGTCTTTGCTGGGCGAATAAGCAGCATCATTAATCAATTTCCGGTTTAACGAGAGGGAATAAAATAGTTTCTCGTATTCCAAGTCCAGTAAGTGCCATAAGCAATCGATCGACACCCATTCCCATTCCACCCATAGGTGGCATACCAAACTCCATCGCACGCAGGAAATCTTCATCGACCTGCATTGCTTCCAAGTCACCCTTAGCACCCAGAGATGATTGCTCTACTAAGCGTTCACGTTGAATCACTGGATCTATTAATTCAGAGTATCCCGTTGCTAACTCAAAGCCATCAATATATAAATCCCACTTTTCAGCAACTCCGGGAAGCTCACGGTGGGCACGAACGAGTGGTGATGTATCAACTGGGAAACCCATTACAAAAGTGGGAGTGACTAACGTGTCTTTAGCTACATGCTCAAAAATCTCTTCGGCTAACTTACCTGCAATCCACTTCGGATCGATTTTCATGCCAAGTTTTGTGGCAATCTCCACCAAATCTGAAATTGGAGTTAGCGCAGTGACGTTTTGACCGACTCCCTCAGAAATGGCATCAAATAACGATATTTCACGCCACTTCCCCCCAAGATCGGCTTGGCGTCCATCGTGATGAGTAACGATATGGGAACCGGAGACCGCCAATGCCGCATTTTGTACCAATGTGCGCGTTAACTCCGCAATCGATTTCCAATCACCGTACGCTTGGTAACTTTCAATCATGGCAAACTCAGGTGAATGCGAAGAATCTGCACCTTCATTTCGAAAATTTCGGTTGATTTCGAATACGCGTTCAATACCACCTACAACGCAGCGCTTCAAAAATAATTCAGGGGCAATTCGTAAGTAGAGATCCATGTCGTAGGCGTTCGAAAAAGATTTAAACGGTCTAGCCGTGGCACCACCATGCATCACCTGAAGCATGGGAGTCTCGACTTCAATAAAATTAGCTTTCGCGAAAGTATCCCTCAAGGAACTCATAACCGTCGGGCGCAAACGTGCGTTGATGCGCGCTTCTGGGCGGACAATTAAATCCACATATCGCATTCGAACGCGTGTCTCTTCTGACATTGGTTTGTGATCATTTGGTAATGGGCGAAGAGATTTGGAGGCTAACTGCCACGAAGTGGCTAGGATTGAAAGTTCGCCCCGTTTGGATGTAATAATTTCGCCGGTCACGGAAACAAAGTCACCTAAATCAATATCCGACTTCCATGAGTCTATTGATGCTTGGCCGATCTTATCTAATGAAAACATTGCTTGAAGTTCGGTTCCATCGCCTTCACGCAAAGTTGCAAAGCAGAGTTTTCCAGTATCGCGTTTGAAAATTATTCGCCCGGTAAGGCTTTCGAAGATACCGGTTGAAACATCGATTTCAAGGGCTGCGTGTTGTTGTCGAACCTCTAAAAGCGATTTTGTTCGGGGCACAGATACTGGGTAAGGCTCTATACCATTTTCGATTAGTGCCGCGCGTTTTTCACGCCTTATCCGAAGTTGCTCAGGCAAATCTTCTTCATTAGTTGGTTTTTCATTACTCATAATAGAGTGGAGTCTAGCGAATCATGCATTTCGTTCGTGAATTAAACGTAGGCCAATCAACGTTAAATCTGGTTCATGATCGGTTATGGTTTCTGAAACACCAATAATTAATGGAGCCAATCCGCCTGTTGCGATTACTTTAGGTCTGCCCGAATACGTCTGCGCGAGTTCAACACTGATGCGATCCACGAGCCCATCGACTTGGCCAGCGAAGCCGAAAATTGTTCCCGACTGTAAAGCCTCAACCGTATTCTTCCCGATTACATTCTTAGGTCTAATTAACTCCACTTTGCGCAACTGCGCCGCGCGAGCTGCTAAGGCATCGACAGATATTTCAATGCCGGGTGCCAGCGCACCACCTAAAAACTCCCCTTTTGGAGAGACGACATCTAGATTAGTTGACGTTCCAAAATCCACAACGATTGCGGGGCCGCCAAATAAAGTATGCGCGGCAAGAGTATTTACAATTCTATCCGCACCAATTTCTTTAGGATTATCAACTAGAAGTGGAACTCCGGTCTTAATACCGGGTTCAACAATTGTTGTGCGGATATCGGAAAAATAATCGCCGATCATGCTGCGAAGTTCCCGCAGCGTCGCCGGTACCGTCGAGCAGATCGATAAGCCCGTAATGGTGTAATCCTCTACTAATGAGCGGTACTGCAACCAAAGCTCATCAGCGGTACTACGTGGATCGGTTTTCACGCGCCATGATCGAATTAGTTCTTCGCCATCGAAAACCCCTAAAACAGTATTGGTATTACCCACATCGATAGTTAGCAGCATCAGGCACCCATTCGCATATTATCTATTAATCGAACGCCATCTATCCAACCCGCGATTATGGCGCGCTGATGTCTTGTTGAATCATCTGCCAGCGCAAAACTATCCTCGTCGATAATAACTGCATAATCACATGTGAATCCATCGTCGGTTGAAATGGTGGTATCGATAATATCCTGTGCAATTAAAACGCTAGGTGCTAATCGCGCCGCAGCCATTGCGCGATAAATTACATTCGCCGTGACTCTGCCTTTTTCGCTAAGACGCACGTTACGAGAAGATATCGCTAACCCATCGAATTCACGGACCGTAGGAACACTTACAATTTCAACATCGCGCTTCATAGCGCGAATAATCTGTAGTTGTTGGAAATCTTTTTCCCCAAAGATTGCCGCCTCGGGTTTTACAATTTCAAACAGACGGTTAACAACGGTTACAACGCCATCAAAATGCCCAGGTCGAGAAGCACCTTCATACAAATCTCCGATTTCCGAGGCTTGCAGTTTTGTAACTGTGCCTGGATAAATCTCTTCATAGTCAGGCATCCAAATCTCGGTTGCCCCTGCAAGAGTTGCTAGTTGAATATCGCGCTCGGGGGTTCGGGGATATTGATTGGCCTCTTCAATATCTACAAATTGAAGTGGATTAACAAAGATGCTCACAACAACTTCCTTGCTGATACTCCGAGCGCGTTTAATCAACGCTTGGTGGCCCTTGTGCAAGGCTCCCATCGTCGGAACTAATACGCTCATGTGGCTCCAGTCCTTTCAGGTACCGGGCGAGGTATCCAAAGTTTACGGGCCGAGTGGCAGTTGCGCCAAAAGCTGGTCAACCCGACCGTGAGTCAGCAATATCGCATCTGCATCGATTTCACACCATGGCTCTAAAACGAATCTGCGCTCATGCGCACGGGGATGTGGAAGTTCTAGCTCTTTGCTATGACTTACCAGTGCTCCATATTGAATAAGATCTAAATCTATAGTGCGGGCTCCCCAACGTTGTATACGCTCACGGCCCAAACTTTTCTCGATTCCATGTAAGAGTGAGAGTAAATCAAGGGCAGGCAGTTCGCTCTCGAGAATACATACCGCATTGAGATAGTCAGGTTGGGGTGGTCCGCCAACTGGGGCAGTTAAATAATATGAAGAAACTGCAGTCACTTCTGTCGATTGCTGCAACAGTGCGATTGCAATATCCAAACTCTCTTTCGGGTTACCAATATTTGCACCTAGAGCTACCACGGCTTTCATCGAGTACGTGTAATCTGCACTGCGATATCTTTTAGCGATTCATTCACTGGAGCTTGCGGCTTATGGACTGTAACCTTTACTGAAAGCACCTTCGTGTGTTCGTTTAGAATTCGCGTCGCAATTCGTCCTGCAAGTTTTTCAATAAGGGCAACTGGATTGGTAGTAATTTCGGTAACGACTAATTTGGAAATTTCCGCGTAGTTGACCGTATCCTCAATCAAATCACTCTCGGTCGCTTCATGTAAATCAATATCTAAAGCTAAATCCACGTAGAAATCTTGGCCACTAATTCGCTCGTGGTCAAAAAGTCCGTGATAGCCAAAGCCGTAAATTGAGGAGAGTAAAATTTGATCGCTCAATGGCTTAACACTTTCTTATGCGCTCTCACGGAGTGAACTCTAACTCCCCAAATACCACTTGTGGAGAGGCGTTTAGTTAATGCCACCGATGCAGTTTCGCGCTCATCGGGTGTATCAGCTCCTAAGAAACGCTTACGGGAAGCGCCGATGAGCACTGGATAACCCAAAGCCACAAACTCATCAATGTGTTCAATAATCGCCCAGTTATGCGCAGTAGTTTTAGCAAAACCAATTCCGGGATCGATAATTAAATTGTCTTTAGCTATTCCGGCGGCTAAAGCGGCAGATATGCGAAGCTTGAGTTCAGATATTACATCGTGCACAACATCTTCATATATAGCCATTGAATTCATATTCTTTGATTGACTCCGCCAATGCATCGCTATGAATGGAACTTCAAGTTTGGCGGCTGTGACTAACATCTGCGGATCTGCCAATCCCCCGCTGACATCATTAATAATCCGCGCTCCTGCTTGAATAGCTGCTTGGGCCGTGCTCGCCCGCATTGTGTCGATACTTATCTGCACATCATCTTTAGCAAGTTCGGAAATAACGGGAATTACGCGAGATAGTTCCTCTGCCTCACTTACACGATCTGCACCCGGCCGAGTGGATTCTCCCCCGATATCGATGATGTCTACGCCTTCTGCAATCATTTCGCGGGCATGTTTAATGGCGGAATCGAATGAGTTGAATCGCCCACCGTCTGCAAATGAGTCAGGAGTGATGTTAAGAATCCCCATGACAATCATGGATTTACCTATGGGTAATCAGGCTAATTGCTTCAGCGCGGGTAGCCGCATTGAGCAGAGCGCCACGAACTGCACTAGTGGTTGTTCGTGCCTGCGATTTTTTGACCCCACGCATCGACATACATAAGTGTTCGCAGTCAATGATTACTATGACTCCTAGAGGATCAAGGATTTTAACTAAAGCGTCGGCAATTTGAGTAGTTAAACGCTCTTGCACTTGCGGCCGTTTTGCATATACGTCAACGAGTCGAGCTAACTTTGACAGACCTGTGATTTTGCCGCGCGGAATATAACCAATATGTGCAACGCCATGGAAGGGGGTCAGGTGGTGTTCGCAGTGCGAAAAAACTTCTATATCCCGTACGATAACTAACTCTTCATGACCGATATCAAAAGTAGTTGTCAATACATCCTCTGGAATTTGCCACAACCCTCCGAAATTTTCTCTCATTGCGCGGGCAACGCGAGTCGGAGTTTCCTTTAAACCTTCGCGGTCAGGATCTTCACCTAGCGCCAATAAAAGTTCGCGCACTGCATTTTCTGCGCGAACTTGATCAAATGGAGCAGATGCACCTCCATCTGTGACAGTTATTTTACTTATCGTCACTCTGAGCCTTCTTGCGCCGAGTAGGTTTCTTAACCTCTTCTATAACCAACCGCTCGGGAACTTCAACGGGCGGTTGATCTGATGGAATACGCGTAATTGAGCCAGTCCAGGCAGGACGCGCCGTAACTGATTTAACCTTCTTAAAGATTAAGGCAATTTCCTCTTTGTTTAGCGTCTCTTTATCAAGGAGCACCAATACCATCTCATCCAAAATTTTTCGGTTTGCAACCAAAATATCAAAAGCCTCTTGATGCGCATTTTCAATGAGAGTACGAATCTCACGATCGATTACACCTGCAATGCTTTCAGAGTAATCTCGTTGGTGGCCATAGTCGCGCCCCATAAATGGAATATCACTATTAGCACCTAATTTGATTGCCCCGATAGCTTCAGTCATTCCATACTGGGTAACCATTGCCCGTGCGAGCGCGGTTGCTTTTTCGATGTCATTTGATGCACCCGTTGACGGGTCATGGAAAATTAACTCTTCAGCAGCGCGACCCCCCAGAGAGTAGGCCAATTGATCGAGTAGTTGATTTCTGGTCGTTGAATACCTATCTTCATCAGGAAGAATCATGGTGTAACCAAGTGCACGCCCGCGCGGCATTATGGTGATTTTATGTACTGGATCAGTGTGAGGAAGTGCATGAGCAACAAGTGCATGTCCTGCCTCGTGATAGGCCGTTACTCGACGTTCATCATCGCTCATGATGCGTGACTTACGCTGTGGGCCGGCCATAACGCGATCGATAGCTTCGTCAAGTTCACTATTTGAAATCGTTTTCTTCTCCTCGCGGGCAGTCAATAGCGCCGCTTCATTTAATACATTTGCAAGATCTGCTCCGGTAAAGCCCGGCGTGCGGCGTGCATAATCAATGAGCTTCACATCTTTGCTCAGTGGTTTGTTCTTTGCGTGCACGGCTAGAATCGCTTCACGACCTTTAAGGTCAGGACGATCCACCGCAATCTGACGGTCAAAGCGCCCTGGACGAAGTAACGCTGGATCTAGTACATCGGGACGGTTAGTTGCAGCGATAAGAATGACCTTTGTGTTTTCTTCAAAACCATCCATTTCAACTAAAAGTTGATTAAGTGTTTGTTCACGTTCATCATGTCCGCCACCCATACCCGTACCGCGTTGGCGCCCAACGGCATCGATTTCATCAACAAAGACTATGGCTGGCGAATTCATTTTGGCCTGATTAAATAAATCGCGTACTCGCGCAGCTCCAACGCCAACAAACATTTCAACAAAATCTGATCCAGAGATTGAATAGAAAGGTACTCCCGCCTCCCCAGCGACGGCGCGAGCAAGTAGCGTCTTTCCGGTTCCGGGAGGACCAAAGAGTAGAACACCTTTGGGAATCTTGAGCCTGATACTCCGTATTTATCTGGGTTAGCTAAAAAGTCCTTAATCTCCTCGAGCTCGGCAATAGCTTCATCGGCTCCAGCGACATCCTTAAATGTTGTCTTAGGTACGTCATTGTTTTGAAGTTTTGCACGGGATTTACCAAACTGAAACACCTTGTTTCCACCTTGCGC
>JANLPM010000021.1:0-16032 GCA_031367265.1 Actinomycetes bacterium | reverse complement strand
TGTCCTTCGTTTGATACGAACTAAGTTTGGGCCTATATCTTTGGGGGATACTCCTGAGGGTAGGTGGCGGGACCTCAATACTGGAGAGTTGACAAATCTACGTAAGGTTTTAGGGCTTTGACTTTTTAACGATAAATCGGTATTGATACTAAAATCGATTTAACAATAAATCAATAATAGAGGAGCAAAGTATATTTATCGATATAAACTATGCGCACATTGGATAAGTAGAAACCGATATATCGATATATTGGCGTTCTTTAAATTTCTCTCAGAAGTACTATTCTAGACTCTGATGTATATATATCGATATATTAATTTATAACTTAACGGTTTTACAGAATTACAATCTTGCACACAAGTCGAGGTGAGAAAGGTATCCTTCTTCCATGTCCATAAGAGCCATCCGGGGCGCCGTACAGATTAAAGAGAATACGGCAGATGCCATACATGATGGGGTTAAAGAGCTCATCACTGCGATCATGGACGCTAACTCATTAACACCGGAGGATGTGATTTCAGTCTTCTTTACTTCGACTCCAGATCTTAACGCTACTTTTCCTGCTGCAGCCTGCCGCGAAATTGGCTTTGAATCCGTCCCGCTCATTGGCGCCGTAGAGGTCGATGTGCCGGGAGCCCTCGAGCGCGTGATTCGCACGATGGTGCATTGTGAGACTGATCGAAATCAGGCCACAATCTCCCACGTATATCTACATGGCGCACAGTCTTTACGTCGGGATATCGCCCAATAATGCTCTCAAAAGTGCGCATTGTTGGCTCTGGATTAATTGGTACCTCAATTGGTTTAGCGCTGCGCTCTAAAGATGTTCAAGTCCAAATGGTAGATAGTGAGTTCAAGGCCCAAAAACTAGCTAGTGATCTTATCGCAGCTGTAAAAATTGAAGCTCCCGAGCTCGTTATCTTTGCTCTCCCAACGAGTTCGCTTCCACTTGTCATCGAAGCTGAGTATCAATTAAACCCTAACTCTACCTTTATGGATGTTGGTAGTGTTAAGAGTCAAGCTATAGCGTACGTTAAGAATTCTTCCCTTCCATTGTCTAGCTTTGTGCCGACCCATCCGATGGCCGGCCGTGAAATTGGGGGAGCCTATGGAGCTAGAGCAGATTTATTTCTCTTGCGCTCGTGGGTAGTTACTCCAACGCCAGAGTGTGCACCGAGTTCCTTGGCTCTGGTTAAAGAGCTCATAGAGATTCTTGGAGCAGTTCTCATCACATTGCCAGCCGATGAACATGATCGAGCAGTTGCTCACATTTCACATCTTCCACAAATTACCTCCAGCCTTTTAGCCGCCTCACTTCGAAATACGCCCAGCGCCTGGCTAGAACTCTCTGGGCAGGGAGTTAGAGATACGACCCGCATAGCTGAATCGGATCCGAAGTTATGGAGCGAAATTATCTTTTCAAATCGCCAGGAGATTTTTCCATTACTCACATCAATTCACAGCGAATTGGGAGCCATCATCGAATTAATTGGTGATCAACACGGGCTTGAAAAATTTCTCGAACGCGGAGTAGAGGGCCGTGCATTAATTCCAGGTAAGCATGGTGGAAAAGCTCGAGCGTATACATATCTGCCGATTGTCATCGATGATAAACCTGGTCAGTTAGCCGCGATTTTTAATGAGTGCGCGTTAATTCACGTTAACGTGGAAGATCTTTCAATTGAACACTCACCTGGTCAATTAAACGCTCTCATCACTTTAGCGCTCTCTTCAACTGATGCATTGACATTGTCCGCTCATTTATCTGAGATCGGATGGAACGTTCATCCGATTCTTAAATAGAAGTAGGCTCATGACATGGGCATAGTCGTAGCGATTGATGGCCCGAGTGGCGCAGGTAAATCCAGTACTGCACAAGCAATTGCAATTCGCGCTGGATGGAATTATTTAGATACTGGTGCTCTTTACCGCGCTGTAACTTGGATGGCGCTCGAGAATGGGCTTATTACTGCGCAGGAAATTATTGCAAAGTTGAAAAGTATGCCGATTCGATTTGTATCGGATCCGCATGAGCCACACATTTATGCAGGTGATACTCAGATTACACATGCTATTCGCGGGACATCCGTCACCGAAAATGTAAGCCGAATTAGCCAAATGGCCGATATTCGCACTGAACTTTTAACGCTTCAACGCGCAATTATAGATAGAGCTCAAAAGGGAATTGTGGTTGAGGGCCGAGATATAGCCACCGTTGTTGTGCCGGATGCGGCGTTAAAAATATATTTAACGGCAGATTTAGATGCGCGTGCAATCAGACGCGAAGGGGAGTTGGAGGATAAGAGTGTTGACGTAAAAGGTGCTTTGGATGCGCGCGACTTTATTGACTCCACCCGCGAGGCTTCGCCGCTGACGATGGCACGTGACGCCGTTGAAATTGACTCGACATATTTAAACCTTGATGAAGTTATCGATCGCATCTGGGAGCTTTTGCGAGAGCGCTCACTACTCGGGCTTCCCATAGTGGCGATTTTGGGCCGTCCAAACGTAGGAAAATCAACGTTAATTAACCGCTTTATCGGTCGGCGGGAAGCAATTGTGGAAGATGTTCCAGGCGTTACACGCGATCGCGTTCACTATGAATGTGAATGGGGAGGACGACGCTTTATTGTTATGGACACGGGTGGCTGGGAAGCTAAGCCCGATGGTATTTCCATTCAAGTCAGTGCCGGTGCCGAGATTGCTATGCAAGAGGCCGATGTTTTGGCCTTTGTTGTCGATGCGCAAGTCGGCGCGTTAGACGAGGATGACATTCTTGTGCAAAGACTTCGCAAAATAAAGAAGCCTCTCATTTTAATTGGAAATAAAGTTGATGGTGAGCGCGAGGAGAGCGAAGCGCACAGCCTTTGGAGTTTGGGACTCGGTGAGCCATATTTTGTTTCAGCCCTGCATGGTCGGGGAAGTGGTGATTTACTCGACCACATCGTTGCAGAACTTCCTGAAGTAGGTGGAGCACAAACCCAAGATGGATATCGAAAAGTCGCATTAATCGGTCGACCTAATGTGGGAAAGTCCTCATTGCTTAACGCTTTAGCGGGTGAGGATAGATCCATTGTTGATGAAGTTGCGGGCACAACGAGAGATCCGGTAGATGAGCTCATTGAGTTCGGTGGGTCGACGTGGAGATTTATCGACACTGCAGGCTTAAAGAAACGCGCGAACCAAGCATCGGGTACGGATTATTATGCTTCGCTTCGAACTCAGAGCGCACTTGAGCGTTGTGAAGTTGCCGTCGTTGTTTTAGATGCCTCCGTTCCAATTACCGAACAAGATCTTCGCGTGATAACAATGGTTGAAGAGGCGGGCAAGGCGATGGTCATTGTTATGAATAAATGGGATTTAGTCGATGAAGATCGCCGTGACCAACTAGATCGCGAGGTCGATAGACATTTAGATCAAGTTGAGTGGGCGCAACGCGTTAACGTTGCCGCAAAAACTGGATGGCACCGCGATCGATTGGCCCCTGCAATTCGCACTGCGCTTGAAAGTTGGGAAAAACGGGTACCGACGGCAAAACTCAACTCATTTTTGGGAGCACTTATCGGTGCAACTCCGCCACCGGTTCGCGGTGGCAAGCAACCTAAAATCTATTACTCAACCCAGGCCGGAATCGCTCCACCTAAATTTGTCGTTTTTTCTAGCGGCTGGATTGAGGCCTCGTACCGGCGATTTATTGAGCGTCGCTTACGTGAGGAGTTTGGGTTTCCGGGTACCCCAGTGCAAGTGGCGATTAGAGTTAAAGAGCGAGATTAACTATGCCATCACCGTTAATTACCATTCCTAATGCCTTAACTTTCCTTCGATTCCTTGGAATTCCCTTATTTATCTATCTCACCCTGAAAATTCATGCCGACGGTTGGGCCATTCTAGTTTTAGTAATTGGAGGTGCTACCGATTACTTTGATGGAAAGTTAGCACGCGCTTGGAATCAGACCTCTCGTTTTGGCGAACTGGCCGATCCAGCAATCGACCGTCTATATATTCTGGCAACTCTGATTGTCTTTCTCATTCGCGACATCGTTCCACTCTGGTTGATCGTGATTTTAATCGGCAGGGATGTGATTTTAGGTCTGTTGACGATAGTTCTAAAAGGAAAGGGCCATGGTCCACTCACCGTGACTTATCTAGGAAAGGCGGCGACTTTTAATCTTTTGTATGCCTTTCCATTCCTCCTCTTAGCTCATCGTGCGGGCACAGTTGGAGAAATTGCCTTCGTTTTCGGATGGAGTTTTGCGATTTGGGGCGTTGCCCTCTACATTTCTACAGGTGTAAGTTATGCCAGAGAAGCGATATCAACGATAATTCACCCTAACCTGAGATAAATTAGACCTGAGATAAAAAAGATAAGAGGCGCATGTGTCAGTAATTCCAGAGGGTTTGCAGTACACCAAGGAACATGAGTGGGTATCGGTTAATGGATCCATCTATACGATGGGAATTACCGACTATGCCCAAGAGGCGTTAGGTGACATTGTTTATGTGCAGCTTCCAAAGGTGGGGGAGACGATTACCGCTGGAAAGGTGTGCGGTGAAGTTGAATCCACGAAAAGTGTTTCCGAAATTTTTGCACCAGTGAGCGGAACTGTGCGTTCGATAAATGAAGCGCTATCGAACTCTCCAGAGATAGTTAATTCAGATCCATATGGTGGTGGCTGGTTGGTCACAATTGAACTCTCCACCTCACCAACAGATCTTTTGAGTGCGGCCGCTTATGGTGAAATTACCGCTTGACCAAGTACCTCCCTCACCTTTAGTGTCAGCCTCAGGTTGAGATTGAAAGGGGTTGCGACATGACAGAGCGCCCGAACGAACTTACCCACTCGCTTCACTTATCTAGCAGAGAGAGCCTTAACTCTTCGGCGGGTCAACTCGAAGAGTATCTAGCTTCGTTAGAGCAGAACGATCGCGCAATAATCCAAGAGATTCAAGCATCTGATGGAGAAAGGGCGATGATATTAATTAATCGCGGCGAGAATAAGGGCTCACGATTTCTCATAAGCGCCGCAGGCGCAAGTATTGGACGAGAGGGCGCGAGTTCAATTTTCTTAGATGATGTAACGGTTTCGCGCGTACATGCTGTAATTAAGAAGATTGGAGCTCAATTTAACCTGCGCGATTGTGGCTCCCTTAATGGCACTTATGTTAACAATGAATCGATTTCTCAAGTCGGCTTGAATTCTGGAGATGAAATTCAAATTGGAAAGTTTCATCTTCTCTTTGTTTGTGGCAGCACACAGGTAAAAATTTAATGAAGTCCAAGACACAATCGGGGGAGTACTAATGGCGGTTCCAGCTCGCGCTTATTTGAGCATCGGTGAAGTTCTCAATCGCCTGCGTGGTGATTTTGCAGATATTACCATTTCAAAGATTCGCTTCTTAGAATCTGAGGGTCTTATCGAACCTCAACGCACGCCATCGGGTTACCGTAAATTTACGACATCGGATTTAGAGCGATTGCGATACGTTCTACTGGCTCAGCGCGATCAGTATCTTCCACTTAAAATTATTAAAGATAATCTCGATGCAATGGATCGTGGGCTTCAGCCGGCAACGATTAGTGGTGTGCCGCACCCGGCGTTGGGTTTAGCTACTATCGATGGAGAAATGGCACCAAGTGCATTTGCAGAAGTAAGTGAAATGCGTTTGTCTCGAGATGAACTACTTAAAAACTCCGGGCTCAGCGATGATCAATTGGTAGAGCTGGAAAGTTATGCATTAATTGCACCTAGAGGCAGGCACTACGATGGCGATGCTTTAGCTATTGCTAAAGCGGTAACGGAAATGGCGAGTTTTGGAATCCAAGCAAGACACTTGCGCTCATTTAAATCAGCTGCCGATCGCGAAATCGGTCTTATAGAGCAAGTCATTACGCCTTTGACTCGGCAGAAATCCTCAGAATCAAAAGCGCGAGCTGAAGAAGTGCAAAAAGAGATTGCCTCATTATCTATTCGATTACATGCCGCACTTGTGCGCGGTGGACTCCATCGACTCCGCTCATAAAATGTTTACTGCAATGGAGGTCATCGGCGTTCGCGTGGAGATGCCATCTAATCAGCCGATCGTCTTGTTGAAAGAGCAAGAGGGAGCTCGTTTTTTACCCATATGGGTTGGAGCTGGTGAGGCAACAGCGATCGCCTTTGCCCAGCAGGGAATTCAACCTCCACGTCCTTTGACTCATGATTTAATGCGCGATCTTATTGAGGGCTTAGATGCAGTTGTCACCAGCGTGCATCTGACCGAACTCAAAGATGGGGTCTTTTACGCCGTGGTAAATATCCGCACCAGTGCCTCTCAGAACATTAATATTTCGGCCCGGCCTTCAGATGCCATCGCTTTAGCCCTTCGCACTCACAGCAATATTCTCGCTGCACCTGAACTCCTGGATCTGGCGGGGATCGAGATTTCTACCGGAGAAGGCGATGCCAACCAGGAGGTGGAGCGCTTCAAAGAGTTTTTGGAGCAGATTAACCCGGAGGATTTCATTGCTTGAAGCGTAAAAGTCTCAATCTCTACTAGAGGTTTTAGTCGTGTCGGTCGTTGAAAGCAGTGCGCAGCTGCCTTAGATTTACAGCACTCCCCAGAAGAATCGAGTTGAATGTGGCTAACCAAGAGTTAGAGATTGGCTACCGAGGTGCAACTGCATGTTCAGCCGCTGGAATCACTTATCGCCAATTAGATTATTGGGCCCGAACATCTCTCGTTGAGCCCAGCATTAGAACTGCCAGCGGCTCTGGAACTCAGCGCCTATATGGCTTTGGAGATATTTTAACTTTAAAGATTGTTAAGCGTTTATTGGATGCCGGCGTCTCACTTCAAAATATCCGTACCGCCGTTGATCATCTGCGAAATCGCGGCGTAAGAGATTTGGAGCGAATTACCTTAATGAGTGATGGTGCATCTATCTATGAGTGCACTAGCTCGGATGAGATCATCGATCTGCTAGCTGGAGGACAGGGAGTCTTTGGAATCGCAGTTGGAAAAGTGTGGCATGAAGTAGAAGGCTCGCTCTTGCTACTTCAAGGTGAAATTAATGGGCAACTCATTAGTGTCCAAGATAACGATGAGCTTTCCCTTCGCCGCAAGAGTAAAGGTGCCTGATTCCCCTTATTCTTTCTCCATGATTGAATATGATGCATTTTCACGTCGTCACATTGGCCCATCGCACGAACAAGCCGCAACCATGCTTATGGAGTTGGGCTACTCGTCAATGGAAGATTTCATTTCCGACGTTGTTCCTGAAAACATTACGTTGGCACAGAAATTAGACAAGATCCTGCCACCTCCACTTACTGAAGTGGAAACCATCGCCGCGCTTCGAAAAATTGCCGCTAAGAATCAAGTCTTTCGTTCACTGATCGGTACTGGATATTACGGCACCATTACTCCCGCAGTTATTCTTCGAAATGTTTTAGAAAATCCCGCTTGGTATACCGCATACACTCCATACCAACCTGAGATTTCGCAAGGGCGTCTCGAAGCCCTCTTTGCTTTCCAAAGCGTTGTGTGCGATTTAACTGCATTGCCAATCGCCAACGCTTCGATGTTAGACGAGGCAACCGCTGCCGCTGAAGCCATGACATTGGCGCGCCGAGTGTATAAAGGTAGCGATGACGCGGTTTTTCTAATTGATAAAAATCTTCACCCCCAGACAATTGCAGTTGTTCAAACGCGGGCAAAGCCGCAAGGAATTACCGTTCATGTTGTAGATTTTTCAACCAATCCGGAAATGGATGAGGTCTTTGGCGTTTTGGTGCAGTATCCAGATACATCAGGCGCCATTATGGATTATTCGCAGCTCACTGAATGGGCACATGCTAAAGCTGCACTGTTCATTACGGCGACGGATTTATTGGCGCTCACTCTGATTAAGCCACCAGGGGAGTGGGGCGCCGATATTGCAGTTGGCTCGGCGCAACGTTTCGGAGTGCCCATGGGCTTTGGCGGACCGCATGCAGGATTTATGGCGGTTCGTTTAGGACTTGAACGCTCACTGCCAGGGCGATTGATTGGTCAGAGTATTGATACGCATGGAAATCCCGCTTTCCGCTTAACGCTCCAAACGCGGGAGCAACATATTCGCCGTGAGAAAGCCACCAGCAATATCTGTACTGCACAAGTTTTACTCGCCGTCATGAGTGCCTTCTATGCCATGTG
Source organism: Actinomycetes bacterium (assembly GCA_031367265.1). GTDB lineage: Bacteria > Actinomycetota > Actinomycetes > Nanopelagicales > Nanopelagicaceae > Planktophila. The sequence goes on along the minus strand of JANLPM010000021.1, from coordinate 7,856 downwards.
GCATGGACCCGACGGATTAAAAATAATTGCCACCCGAATTAATTACCAGACGAAGGAGTTAGCCGCTTCGATTCAAGCATCTGGCCACCACATTGTTAACGCAACTTACTTTGACACTCTCTTAGTGAAGGTCGACGATGCCGCGCAGATCCATGCAAAAGCCCACGCCAAGGGTGTCAATTTGCGGGTTATCGATGCAACACATGTGGGGATCTCGCTGGATGAGGCTACTGATTCTGAGTTAATCACCGATTTAAAAGAGATATTCGGTGGTGGGGGAGTTGGAGATCTGGCAGATTCAATTCCAACTAATCTACGTCGAAATACGCCATTTCTGCATCATCCAATTTTTAATACCTACCGGTCAGAGACAGCAATGCTGCGATATTTGCGAATGCTCGCCGATAGAGACTTAGCGCTAGATCGAACCATGATTCCACTTGGCTCGTGCACCATGAAGTTAAACGCTACAACTGAAATGGAATCGGTTACTTGGCCAGAGTTTTCGGCGCTACATCCCTTCGCCCCGATTTCTCAGAGCGTAGGTTTGCGACAGTTAATCTCTGAACTCTCAGATTATTTAATCGCTATTACCGGGTATGACGCAGTTTCCTTGCAGCCCAACGCCGGAAGTCAAGGTGAGTTTGCGGGACTATTAGCGATTCGAAATTACCATGACTCTCGCGGTGAACACGCTAGAACTATCTGTTTAATTCCATCCAGTGCCCACGGCACAAATGCAGCCAGTGCGGTGATGGCAGGGATGAAAGTTGTCGTTGTTGCGTGCGATGATGCTGGAAATGTCAGCATCGCGGATTTAAAATCTAAAATCGCGCAGTACTCACTTAATTTGGCGGCGATTATGGTTACGTATCCTTCGACGCACGGTGTTTTTGAATCTGCAATAACAGAGTTGTGTGAGCTGGTACACGAAGCCGGGGCTCAGGTTTATGTCGATGGTGCAAATTTAAATGCATTAGTTGGTTTAGCCCAACCAGGAAAATTCGGCGCCGATATTTCACATTTAAATCTGCATAAAACATTTTGCATTCCACATGGTGGTGGGGGTCCAGGTGTTGGGCCAGTTATCGCCAGGGCTCATTTAGCCCCATTTCTACCCAATCACCCGCTAGATGCGCTGGCAGGTCCTTCCACCGGCCCAGGTCCAATAAGCGCGGCGCCATATGGTTCGGCAAGCATCCTGCCGATTTCTTGGGCCTACATTCGCATGATGGGTGGGGCTGGATTAACTCTGGCCACATCGATTGCCATCTTGTCGGCCAATTACATGGCACATAAACTCAATCCATATTTCCCAGTGCTCTATACGGGGGAGACTGGGCGGGTCGCGCATGAATGTATTCTCGATCTGCGCGAGATTACCAAGGTCAGCGGGGTCAGCGTAGATGACATCGCTAAACGGTTAATGGACTATGGATTTCACGCCCCAACAATGAGTTTTCCAGTTTCGGGTACTTTTATGATTGAACCAACCGAGAGTGAGGACATCTCCGAAATCGACCGTTTTATCGCGGCGATGATCGCTATTCATGGGGAAATCACCCAGGTTGTCGAGGGAAAGGTTGCGGTAGAGGAATCGGCCCTGCGCCATGCCCCCCATACAATTGAATCGGTTTTAAGCCCCGTCTGGGAGCGCTCCTACTCCCGAGAGTTCGGCGGAACTCCTTCGCCGCGTGCTGGCCTCGTGCGTGGAGAGATAATCGGTATGCCGGGAAAGTACTGGCCGAGTGTTGGAAGAATCGATGGGGCACACGGGGATAGGAACTTGATCTGTGCCTGCCCACCCATGAGTGAATATGCCTAACTTTACATAATGTAACTTATCGGCGATATTTACCCATCCGCCTTGGAAAACCTCCGATGAGTAAAAGCCACATCAAGGCGACCACGCCCGCCCAATCACCGGCGATCGCTCTAGGTGTTTGGGTATCGATGAGCGCTGGTGTAGAAAAAATGTATGCGGGAGTATGAATTGGTGTTTTAACACCTATATCGCCGTTGTAATTAATTGTTGCCGAGATTCCAGTTGTTGAGACTGAGAGAATATTTCGACCGTACTCTATAGCTCTGATGCGCGAAATTGATAACTGTTGGGCGCTCTCTGATGATTTACCAAAAGTTGCGTTATTAGTTTGCACCACGATGAGATTTGCATGTTGAACAGCTTTTTCAATAAGTGAGTCATCAATTAATTCAAAACAGATTATCGGCGCAATTTTTGCGTTTCGGATTGTAAAAACTTTAGTAGCGCTGCCTGGAGTGAAATCTTCAACTGAATCGACCAGCGGAGAGATTTTTCTGGCCAGAGCGCGCAGTGGAATGTACTCACCAAAGGGTGTGAGATGCGTTTTTACATAGACATTCTTACTATCTTTTGTCCATAGAATTGAGGTATTTTCCAATCTACCTTTCTCTCGAATCACCGCCCCAATTATTAACGGCTTCGATAGTGCATCGAGCGACTTTCCAATGCCAGGGTAGGTAAATGGATCTACATCCACTGAATTTTCGGGCCAGAGGATAAAGTCGACATCTTTGTTAACCACGAGTGCTTTTTTGCTCTCTTGAAGGTGATTATAAAAAACTTGAGTGGCCCTTGAATTGAAATCTAAACCTAGTTGCGGAACATCGCCTTGCACCATCAATACTTTTGTTACTCCGATAACATGCATTGGTATTGGAATCAACAACAAGGTAAGTGGAAGAAGCGGCAGTAAATTAATTCGAGCTTTACTGAGCATATAGATGGTTAATGCAAGAACGAGTGTCATCGCGCTAAGTCCAGTGGCTCCCCCGAAGGCGGCAATCCTGCGATAGGGTGCATCGGCCTGCGAGTAAGCAATTCGCAACCAACCAAAACCTTGGAATGGAAAGCGGTTACGTAGCTCCTCTAGAACGATAAAAATAAATGGATAAAGCGCTATTCCATATTTTTTTGCAAAGCCAAGGGGCAAAAACATCAGGGCTTGACCGAAGGTAAGAATTAGCCAGGGCGTTGCCCCAACATAAATACTCGTCCAATGCAGAGATATGGCGTTAAAAGTAAGCGCAAAGATAAACGAACTCAGAAATGGCCGTGCAAATCTATTGACGCAATACATATGCAGTGCCAATGCAAGAGGCGCTACCCACCACAGAGAAAGCGGTGCAAAAGCCGCACTGAGAATTGCGCCGCTAACTGCACTAAGAAATATATTTACCAACCGAGCGCACTGATCATGCGATCTACGCTGGCACCTAAACCATAGCGCTCCTTGAATCGATAGATCTCCGATAAATCCAAAGGCGCTTTAGGTACGGCGAGATTTATTTTTGGCAGCGGCACATTTCGTGCGACTTGCACAACGGTTGGAGCTATAGCTAGATACTGCTCCCCCGCGATAATTTTCTTAGCTAGCGCCGGTGGTAGAGCCGTGTGTTGCCTGCGCGCTGCATCAAGGGTTTCATCAACGCTAGCAAAGTTATTTGCAATAAGTGCGGCACCCTTTTCACCAATGCCTCTTACTCCAGGTAGCCCATCTGAGGGATCTCCACGAAACATTGCAAAAAGAGCGTACCGCTCCCCCGGAATTTGATACTTATTAGATACATATGCAATATCTACTAAATCATGTTGGGATATACCTTTAGCTAGATAGACAACTTTAATATCTCTTGTGTCATCGACCATTTGGAAAAGATCGCGATCTCCAGTAACAATTCTGGTCGGTCCGCGCTCAATTTCGGCGTACGTGGCCATTACATCATCGGCTTCATAATCATCCACACCCACTACGGGAATTCCAAAAAGATCAAGCAGATCCAACAGTATTGGGATCTGCGGTGTTAGCGTCTCTGGCTCTTCCTCTTCTTGGCTACTCCCTTCTTCAAGTCGATTTGCTTTGTACTCTGGAAATAATTCAACTCGCCACGAAGGGCGCCAATCCCCGTCTAAGCAAGCCACGATTCGATTGGGTTTATAGGTTCCCATTAATCGCGCAGTCATATCAAGATAACCACGTATTGCATTAACTGGAGTTCCATCTGGCGCAGTTAAAGTATCAGGCATTCCATAATATGCGCGATACCAAAGTGAGGCGCTATCAATGAGCATTAAGGTCATATCTCCCCCATTAAGTAAGCCACCACTCCACGATCAATACGTTTAACTGCCTCTTTGCACTTCGGCCGCAGTTTTTCACTAGCAACGCTAATTTGATTTAACAGGTCCACTAACTGTTTAGTAGCTCTCACAAAATCACCGACCGACATGTCAGAACCTTTGAGAACACTCTGAAGTGAACCGCCATTTGCCCATTTGTAGGCAATCCAACAAAATCCGGCATCAGGTTCGCGCTGTGTCTTTACTCCATACTCACTCTCAATCTCTTCGAGCTGACCCCAGATAGAAACTATTTCAGAGAGAGTCTGCATCACACGCGGACTGGGCATCTTGGGCGTTTGATTCACGACCGATCGCGATTCAAAAATCATGGCGGAAATACTTGAAAGAAAATCAACGCTATTGAGTTCATCAAATATGCCGCACCTAATTGATTCAGTAAGAAGCAGATCAGATTCTGCATATATTTTAGTTAGAATTTTTCCTTGCGGCGTTGGTTTTTCGCCTTCGATATAATTCAGATGTGTAAGAACTTGGCATATTTGATCAAAAGTTTTCGAAATTACATTTGTACGGCTTTCAACACGTCCACGTAAACCTTCATTCTCTCGATTTAATCTGCCTGCTCGCTCGGCAAAGCGAGCGTGATCTTCACGCTCATTACAACTATGGCAACTATGGCTGCGCAGTGATTTTCGTAAGTCAGCGAGATCGCTCTCCAATCGTGAACGTTGACGATTATCAAAGGTTTTCTTCTGATCTCTGCGACTGAGCAGAACTTCAACCTCTTTAATCTCACGACGAATAGCGGCATAACCAATAAAATCTCCCAGGTGACACTGTGCATTAAGAAGTATCTCCTCGATAGCTAATTCGTTCTTCCTAATCTGCCTAGCTAAACCGACAACTGCGCGATCTGCTTGGAATTGGGCAAATGAAGACTCTAGTGATCGTCGCGCGCGTTCTCGCCCAAAACGTGCAATGAGATTGATCGACATATTGTATGAAGGCGCAAAAGAAGAACGCAGTGGATAGGTGCGAGTTGATGCCAATCCAGCGGCCGCCGTTGAATCAACGGTCTGGGACCATAAAATTACCGCGTTTCCCTCGATATCTATTCCGCGCCGGCCCGCCCGACCAGTTAGCTGCGTGTACTCCCCCGGAGATAGTGGTACGTGCGCCTCGCCATTAAATTTGACTAGTTTTTCCAGAACAACTGTGCGCGCGGGCATATTAATTCCGAGTGCCAAAGTTTCAGTCGCAAAGACTGCTTTAACCAGGCCACGTTGAAAAAGATCTTCAACTACCGCCTTAAAACTAGGCAACAGTCCGGCATGATGCGCGGCAATTCCCCGTTCGAGCGCGCGCAGCCATTGACTAAATCCCAGAACCTCTAGATCTTCTGATGAAATATGCGCCGTATATTTCAATGCCGTTGCCTTAATTTCAACTCGTTCTTCGGGCGAAGTCAATCGAATGTCAGAGGTAAGACACTGCGTAACTGCAGCATCGCAACCTACCCGCGAGAAAATGAATGTGATTGCCGGAAGCATGCTCTCTCGTTGCAGTTTTTCCACAACTTCTGCCCGGGTTAACCGCTCAGAAGATTCGTTGTATCGTCCTCGACGATGTTTGCTCACGGCCGATTTTCGGACCGCTTCGCGTTCACGTTGGATGACATCTGGATTTATCACTCCAGGTTTCTGGAATAGATCAAGCATTCGATGGCCAATTAAAACATGTTGGTAGAGTGGAATGGGTCGAATCTCGCTGACTATTACTTGCGTATTTCCACGGACTTCTCCCAGCCATTCGCCAAACTCCTCAGCATTAGAAACCGTTGCCGATAGTGAAATAACTTGAACGCTTTCCATGAGATGTATGAGAACTTCCTCCCATACTGCGCCTCTGAATTTGTCAGCTAAGTAATGAACTTCGTCCATGACGACATATCCCAAATTCGCTAACGTGTTAGAACTGGCATAAAGCATGTTGCGAAGCACTTCAGTGGTCATCACTAAAATATCGGCATCGCCATTTATACTGGTGTCACCGGTGAGAAGGCCTACCTTTTCTTCACCAAATTTTGCAACAAACTCAAAGTATTTCTGATTCGATAACGCCTTTATCGGTGTTGTATAGAAACATTTCTTCTGGGAACGCAAGGCACAAAATGCCGCAAATTCACCTACAACGGTTTTACCAGCACCCGTTGGTGCGGCCACAAGCACGCCACTTCCCTCTTCTACCGCATGGCATGCCGCTATCTGAAAGGGGTCAAATTCGAAGTTAAAAGTTAGGAGAAATTCTTGGGTGATTGGATGGGCACCTCGCAACTGCGCTGCCGTAAATCTCTGGGCTGGCGAGCTCATGCCAACCAAGTTTGCATAACACCTGAAATGCACTCCGCATTGATGGGAAGTGGGCCAACCCTCTCGCCATCGGCGTAAGCAACGGCATCGGCAGTGATTTTAACGTTCTTGCTCCGTACGATTTCTACAGCTGGGTGAGAGACATGAGTTCCTTTGAATACTCGCGGAAAGACTTTGAGAAACTCCAATTTCGATACGGGGTACAAAACCATCACATCAAAAAGGCCATCAGTAATCTCTGCCGAAGGAGTCACCAGCATTCCCCCGCCGTAAGAGCGACCATTAGAAACGGCAATCAGCATTGCCTGCGTCGAAATTGTGCGATCATCGAGCGTAATTTCGTAATGCCGCGGAGCAAAGCGGGGAAGCTCAATTGCAATTGCAACGTTGTACTTCATCGGCCCTTTCGGCCAGCGCATCCGGTTTGCTTTCTCATTAACAACTGAATCAAAGCCAGTGGATAAAATGGCACCGAACCATTGACCATTCACTAAACCTAAATCAACTTTTTGAGGAGCTTCGGAGAGAATTCTTTCAAGGTAGGGCTCCAGTTTATTTAGTGACCAACCTAAAGTACGAACAAAATCATTGCCCGTACCTGCAGGAATCACCGCGAGTGGAATTTGTCCTGGAGTAGTTAGTTGCAAGACGTCATGAACGAGCCCATCACCACCCACAGCGATAACACCTAAACTCTCGGGATATTGCGCAATGAAACGCGTAAGGGCGCTAACTAGAGCTTGGGCAGATCCACCTGTAATCACTTCATGCGCTACCGCCCTTGAAGTAAGAAACCCTTTGACATATGCACCCACTGCGGCACCCTTGCCGCCTCCAGAAGTTGGATTAATTACCAGTGCCCACATGGGGTGACCTTACCCTTGAATTACTCGATAGGAGTGGCAGCTTCAATATCTGAAACACCGACTGCAACTACCGACGAACGTTTGTCACGACGCTTATCGACGAGCAGAGCGATTCCACCTGCCATGAAATAGAGCGCACACAGCGGAAGAGTTAAAAGTAGCATTGTGAAGGGATCACCAGTCGGCGTAAATGCTGCAGTAAAAAGTGCGATGCAGAAAACCCATATCCTCCAGGGACGAAGGATTGTTTCGCCCCTCAGGAAACCGATGAGATTGAAGGTTACAAGAAAGATCGGAAGTTCAAAGTAGGATTGCACTCGCGCTTTAAATGTGTCGATGTTGTTGAGTAGTTGAGCGAGCAGTTGCTCCCCACGCTGCCCCAAGAGCGCTCGAACCCCATCAATCGATGCCAATGGAGCGCCCGCCGGTGAGGTCGTATGTGTCGTTTCAAAACTCTGCTCGACACGGGCCAAGTTGATGTATTTGCCTTGGACC
>JANLPM010000296.1:0-7095 GCA_031367265.1 Actinomycetes bacterium | reverse complement strand
CCAATTCAAGAGAATGCGCCGACCGCGCCGACCAATCCTTATGGTGAAACGAAGTTAGCGGTCGACAAGATGCTCGGAGTGGAATCACACTCCCGAGGAATCTCGGCGGTCTCGCTGCGTTATTTCAATGTGGCAGGTGCTCTCAATTGCGTTCGCGGTTGGCTAACTGAACGACATAATCCAGAGACTCATCTTATTCCAAATATATTGCGAAGCACTGCGGAGAATCCACTCAATATTTTTGGAAGCGATTGGCCAACTCCGGATGGCACGTGCATCCGTGATTACGTCCATGTCATCGATCTCATTGAGGCGCATATCAAAGCTCTCGGTTCACTCACTCCTGGAATGCATGAAATATATAATTTAGGAAGTGGGGATGGTTATTCGGTTCGTCAAGTTGTTGCAGCCGCTTCGAGTGCTATTGGCTACTCCATTCCAACCGTCGCTTCGCCTCGACGTGCGGGAGATCCTGCGGTTCTCATTGCAGATATTGAAAAGGCAAAAGTTCGGCTCGGCTGGAAACCAACGCGAGGGATTGAGGCGATGGTTGCCGACACGTTAGCCTCGTTTAATTAGCGCCGCCATGCTCACCATTGATAGAAAATTTGTCGAGGCATTTGGCCGCAGCCCGGAAATTATCGCCGCAGCCCCAGGTCGAGTTAATCTTATTGGTGAGCACATCGATTACAGTGACGGTTTCGTCCTTCCATTTGCCATTGCCGATCGCACGTTCTGCGCAATTGGAAAACGCACTGACCAATTAGTTCGAATCGCTTCCGCGCAACGGAAAAATAAAATCATAAGTATTGATTTAGATGATATAAAACCCGCAACACAAGGAACGTGGGAGCGTTATGTATTGAGTGTGATTTGGGCTTTGGAGATTAAAACGGGAATCGATGTAATGATTGATGGACATGTTCCGCTAGGCGCGGGCCTTTCATCATCGGCAGCATTGGAGTGCAGTGTGGCAACGGCGCTTAACGATCTATTTTCCCTTGGCTTTGATTTAGAGTCATTAGCCCGCTTGACTCAAAAAGGTGAAAATGAATATGTTGGAGTTCCCTGCGGAATCATGGATCAATCAGTCTCATTAATGGCCAAAAGGGGTGCAGCGCTCTTGTTGGACTGTCGTGATTTATCTTCTCGTAACGTCCGCTTCGACGTTGCCTCAAGTGGACTTGAATTATTGATTATTGATACTCAAGCCCATCACTCGCTTACCGATGGTGGATATGCCGAGCGCCGCGCATCATGTGATTCGGCAGTGGCAAAACTTTCAATTAGATCGATGCGCGAATTAACTCTGGAAAGACTTGAGGCATCGAAAAATCTCTTGAGTTCTACTGAATATTTACGGGCTAGGCATGCCGTGACTGAAATTAGTCGCGTCCTTATTGCCGTAAAAGCACTTGAAAAGCGCGATTTCATTGAGCTCGGGCGTTTATTGAATGCTTCACATGCCTCACTCCGCGATGATTACAACGTATCGTGCCCTGAACTCAATCTTGGCGTTGACAGTGCAATTTCGGCAGGCGCCCTCGGCGCGCGAATGGTCGGTGGCGGTTTCGGAGGCAGTGCAATTGCTCTAATCAGAGCCAGTCGAGTCCAGGAGACGATTAAAACGATTGAAGCACAGTTCAAGAAAAATAAATTTAAAACTCCCAGATTTTTCTCATCTCTGCCAAGTCAGGGAGCTGAAATTATCCAACGGGGATAATTGAGATGACCTCTACTCCACCAATTGAGTTGAGAAGGTCGATTAAATCTTTGGGGTCACTTCCAGGTACCGCAACGGTAATATCATCAAAGCCGCGGCCACTTTCAGATTTTAAAACAACGAGCTCTCGAATGTCACCACCTGCCGAACCAATTGCCGAGGCCAATAAACCTAGCGAGCCGTGGCGATCTGGAAGTGCGATGCTGAGTCGAAATAGGGCCATGGGTAAATCCTAGCCCTCTTGTGTTTCGGTTTAGTTACGCCAGTATTACCCAATCGCCGTCGATTGCTACTTTAATCGGGGGCAACGGAGTTTGGGCCGGTCCAACAACTACTTTCGCTGAAGCAAAAGGATCGTACTGCGTACTATGGCAAGGACATATTAAGGTTTTGCTTCCAGTTGAATATGCAACAGTGCAACCTTGATGAGTACAGATCGCCGAATATGCAAATACACCCGTTTTAGTTCTAAAAAGAATAGCCGGCTCACCCGACGCCAAAGAAAAATTAGCTACCGAGCCAATTGGGAAATCTACTAATTTCGCTAACTGGGTTTTGCCCGATTCATGAGCTGAAGCGCTCTTCTTAGTTCTCTGTGTCAATAATCTTCCTAAACTTGCAGCAGTAACTGCAAGAGCGCCAACGATTGTCACTCGCATGAGACCACGGCGATCTAATGAAAGATTTGAGCGGCGGCGATTTCCTTTAAGCAACAAGAAATATGAAAGCCATAAAACTGCATATGCAGTATCACTTGCTAAAAAATATGGATTGGCGTGGAAACTACTTGCTAGCCACAGACCCATTGACATTGAAAAACCGCCAAAAGCGGCCAGAGTTGGTGCAACCCACAAAAGAGTGGCAAGGCCAATGGCAAATTCACTGACCATGACAAAGGCGCCGACTGGCACTGAGTGCTCAATTAATTTGTTGAAGGCAAAGTGTCCAAGCGGGGATTGCGCTGAATAACCTCTGAGCTGATTACCTATGAAACTTGTTGAACCACGTGTTAAAAAGCCGGCATCGCTGGCTTTATTCCATCCGGCATATACCCACGTAAAACCGAGCCAAAGACGCATAATTCGCAGCCCCGCGATTTGAGTGCGCCAGGAGTCAGAGGTCGTACGGATAAAATTTTGGATGAGTGACATGAGATTAATAATAAAGGCTAAACCTGAGAAATTAATCAAAGAATGCTCCCTGACTTGGATTCGAACCAAGAACCTGCCGGTTAACAGCCGGCTGCTCTGCCATTGAGCTATCAGGGATCAATACGTACGAGCGCAAACTCTAGCGCACACGGGCAATGTTCGAAAATTGGCGCTTTTATAGGCTACCGAGAGCTAAATTGTGCAGCGAACGCCGCGTACTTTCCAGGCTCACTAAGGCCGAAAATGCCGCAGTATATTCAATCTCATTGTCAAGTGGATTAAGGCGTTGCAAACTTGATTTCAATTCGGCAATCGCACGAGAAATTGCCACTTCACGAAGTCGCGCGACAATACTTTCTACATAAACCGCCGTAGGTTTGCCATCTGCTCGAATCGGCTCAACCGTGAGTTCCGTAAAAAGAGTTTTAATTTTTTCATCAGTGATTGTCTCCATCGTGAGAATTTCTTTTTCGTCGATAGTCTTTCTCATTTCACGGTATGCCGGGTGGGTAAAAGCGGTCGTTTCAATCTCTGTCCATAACACACCTGCTAAGAGCTCTGGCTCTTGTAAACGAGATTTTAGAACTTCACGCTCTAAAATCAATCGAGCATCATTAGGATCTGGTCGCCAATTATTATCTCCACTCGCAACTTGAGTTGAATTTTCGGTTCGAAGCAGCGCCTTTGTACCTTGAGAAACGGCGGCGGAGACGATTTCGACCTCAACACCTAACCAGCCAGCTAGCAGGCGAGTGTATTCGGGTCGAAGCGATCTATCGCGAATTTGTGCGACTAATGGCGCTGCGGCATTGAGAGCATTCACACGTCCCTCAGCTGAATCTAATTTGTGAAGTGCCAGCTCACTCCGAATTGCAAACTCAAAAAGTGGAACCCGCCGCGCAATAAGATCTCGAAGAGCTAAATCTCCTTTTTGTTGGCGCACATCGCAGGGATCTAAGCCGTCAGGTTCAACTGCAACAAAAGTCTGGGTAACAAACTTTTGATCTTCGCTAAATGCTCTAAGCGCGGCTTTTTGTCCGGCCGCATCACCGTCAAAAGTGAAGATAACCTCCCCGCGAAAGGCGTCATCATCCATCAAAAGTCGGCGCAAAATTCGAATATGGTCAGCGCCAAATGCAGTTCCACACGTTGCCACTGCCGTCGTGATACCCGCAAGTTGCGCGGCCATTACATCGGTGTAACCCTCCACGATTACAGCCTGGCGCTTCTTTGCGATCTCTTTTTTAGCTACATCCAATCCATACAAAATCTGACTTTTTTTATAGATGGGAGTCTCGGGTGTGTTCAAATATTTAGGACCCTGATCTTGGGCATCACTTGCTAACTTACGTGCACCAAACCCCACTACATCACCAGATATATCTTTAATAGGCCAAGTCAGGCGGTTTCGAAATCGATCTATCGGGCCGCGTTGACCCATTTTTGAAAGTCCCGCAATTTCTAACTCTTCGATCGTATAACCAATAGTTTGTAGGTACTTGGTCAAGGAATCCCACTCATCTGGTGCAAAGCCCACGCCGAACTGAACGCACGCTGCTTTATCAAAGCCGCGGTTAGTTAATAAATCCCGACCATGCTGCGCATCTGCTCCAGCCAGCTGCTCCTGATAAAATTTTGCAGCTTCGCTATTTGCCGAAATTAATCGTGAGCGAACTCCAGCAGAAAATGTTGGCGTATTACTACTTCCTTCTTCATATCGAAGTGGGTAACCCAAACGATCGGCTAAGCGCTCAATCGTTTCTGTAAATGTTAAGTGGTCAATTTTCATTAAGAATGCAATTACATCCCCGCCCGTCTGACAACCGAAACAGTGAAAATATCCTTTGCTCGGCGTTACGTGGAATGAAGGGGATTTTTCATCATGAAAAGGACACAAACCCTTTTTTTGACCACCACCTGCATTCTTAAGTTGGACGTAATCTCCAATAACCTCATCGATAAGTGTGCGCTCTCGAATGTAGGCAACATCTTCATCTCTAATCCGCCCGCTCATAAGCTCACTTTAGCGATTAGCCAGTAAGCGGGCATGTAAGACATAGGCACCGGGATCAGTTAAAGCGGCAACTTGGTCGATTATTACGCGCATCTGAGCTTTTGCATCCGCAGCTTCATTCCACCCTTTAACAAAGATAGAGTCAAGTTCTCGAGGAGCACAGTCGGTAAGCATCTCAACTAACTCTGAAATTATTACTTGCTGTTTGGCATATCGATCTTGAGAATGCGACGCATTAATTAAATAATGCCCCGCTATAGCTTTAAGAAAGTCAACTTCAACGACTTGCTCACGTGGGATTTCTAAATCGGCGGAATATCGTGAGAGTGGGGAAGCACCATGAATCTGGCGTGTCTCGATTTCGGCAGCTAAAACAAAACGCCCAATCAACTGTGATGTCGAATCCTTCAATCTAGCTAGCGAACGATTCGTGCCGTCAAAGTAGTGTGGCCAAGCAGAGAGTCCAGCCAATCTTGCATGTGCCTCAATTGCCTCTTGTTCAGAAGCATCACTTCCGTAATCGTTTTTCATAGATTGGTAAATTTTGGCCATATCTTTGCCAAAGTTTTTTACCGAGATTTGATTGACAACGATTGCATCCTCCAAATCATGAACTGAATACGCGCAATCATCAGACCAATCCATAATCTGAGCTTCTATACATTTCTTGTCAACTGGCGCGCCGGTACGCATCCAGTTAAAAACTTCGAGATCATCGTCATAAACACCAAACTTGCGCGGATTGTGTTTGCGGGGCCATGGGTACTTAGTCGCGCCATCTAAAGATGCGCGTGTTAAATTAAGTCCAATGCTCCTGCCATGTGCATCGACAGTCTTTGCCTCAAGACGAATTAACAATCTAAAGCTTTGCGCATTTCCCTCAAATCCACCGAAATCCTTAGCTATTCCCGCCAGAGCCTCTTCTCCATTATGACCAAATGGAGGATGCCCTAAATCATGGGCTAAACAGGCCGTGTCTTGTAAGTCGGGATCAGCGCCGAGTGATTCACCGAGCTCTCGACCAATCTGTGCGCACTCCAATGAGTGTGATAGGCGGGTGCGTTGAAAATCATTTTCCCATGGCACTGCAACTTGAGTCTTGGCCGCTAATCGACGAAGGGCCGCAGAGTGAATAACTCTGGCACGGTCGCGCATAAACTCAGTGCGACCAGGACGCTTAGCCGGCTCATCAAAGTATCGCTCTTTATCGGCTTCACTATACGTCACGGTACTACCTTAGTGATGATATCGGCACCGGGTAAATGATCGCTAATGCGAATACCACGACGGCCAACCGTAATATAAACCAGATATGCCGCGGCTTCGCGCATTAAATATTTAAAACTTGATTTTGATATCGTATTCGGACCTGTTCGTACTGGCGAGCACGTACTTACTACTCCTTGATCATTGGCCATAGTCATGGCGCGTTGACAGTGAAATGGATCGGTCACAATTATTACATCACTAACCATTCGCTTCTTCATAACAGTTGCATATGCCTTAGTGCTCACCAAAGTATCTCGACCAACTTCGATTGCAGTAATTTTTGATCTCGGAATTCCATGCGAAGATAACCAAGCTTTTCCTGAGGCTGCTTCGGTTGTTCTATCTCCAGGAGCGCCTGCTCCTACTGTAATAATTGAAGGTGCTAAGCCCAAATCGAAGATTCGTTTGGCTTCAATTAAGCGCGCCTCCAGCGCAGCGCCGGGTACGCCATTTAACTGCGCAGTACCCAGAACTACAATGACATCGGCGCTACGCTCGATGGGATTATGGGCTGCTCGCCACACTTTAGTTGCCGCATAACCCGGCGCAATGAGCGCGATAATAATAATGAGGGTCAAGGTACGACGAAGCCATCGAAAGAGAAACATCTATCCGCCCGAAAACGCATCTTCAAGTTCGACATGAACAAGTTCGTCGGGATCATTGAGCCATCCATCAGGCAGAGTCGGAGGACGTCCATGACTGGTACGTCCGCGAGGTTTGTCGCCCACTTCGATGGGATAAGGCTGATCCACTAATTGATTGAGTAATTTGCGCATATCATCTAACGAGCTCACCATCCCTAAGTCATGACGAATTTCACGTGGCACGCGAAAGCCTTTTAAATACCAGGCCATATGTTTGCGCATATCACGCATCCCTCGATTTTCAGACTCCAAATACTCAACGATTAATTGTGCATGGCGAAACATTATTTC
>JANLPM010000288.1:0-3100 GCA_031367265.1 Actinomycetes bacterium | reverse complement strand
TTGATACGCGGGCAATAACCAGACATTTGCGCGACCGGGGATCAATGCGGGTTGGAATTTTCTCGGGATTTGATTTAACGCGTGAGGAAATGGTGGTAGAGGTTCGTAAAGCGGAGACGATGAACGGTGCATTTTTAGTTGCCGATGTTTCCACACCAAATCCATACTGTGTCCCGGCAGCTGGAGAGAGAAAATATGTTGTCGCCGCGTTAGATCTTGGAATTAAAGCGGCAACCCCACGCGCACTGGCTGCTCGTGGGGTTGAAGTACATGTTCTTCCCTATAACTCAACGATTGAAGATATAGAGAACCTCAATCCGGATGGAGTATTTCTCTCAAATGGTCCTGGGGATCCTGCGGCCATGCACGAGGTAATTGAATTAGTTCGAGAGATTCTTCTTCGAGAGATTCCGATTTTTGGAATTTGCTTTGGGCATCAAATTTTAGGTCGCGCTTTGGGTTTTGAAACATATAAGTTAATTTTTGGTCACCGCGGTATAAACCAACCAGTCATAGATAAGAACACAGGCAAGGTTGAAATCACTTCGCATAATCATGGCTTTGCGCTTAAGGCGCCTCTTGATGCGCAATTTTCAACGGTGTATGGCCGAGGTGAAGTCACGCACATGTGCCTCAATGATGGAGTTGTTGAGGGTCTACAACTTCTGGATAGGCCGGCATTTTCAGTTCAGTATCATCCTGAAGCCGCCGCAGGTCCACACGATGCGGCCTATCTTTTCGACCGCTTCATTGCGTTAATGAAAAATAGGGTGAAATCCTAATGCCATTAGATTCGACGATCACTTCAGTTTTAGTTATTGGCAGTGGTCCGATCGTAATCGGCCAAGCCTGCGAATTTGATTATTCTGGTACTCAAGCCTGTCGGGTTTTACGCGAAGAGGGTATCCGCGTGATTCTAGTGAACTCCAACCCCGCAACGATTATGACCGACCCAGAGTTCGCAGATGCAACCTACATTGAGCCGATCACATCAGATGTCATTGAAAAAATTATTGCGCATGAGAAACCTGACGCCATTTTGGCAACCCTTGGTGGCCAGACCGCACTCAACGCTGCTATTGCTCTCTATGAAGCGGGGATATTAGCCAAACACCAGGTTCGCTTGATCGGTGCGGATGTGGATGCAATCAACCGAGGCGAAAACCGCGAGCTCTTTAAGAAAATTGTCGCCAAGGTGGGAGGGGAATCGGCACAATCGCGCATCTGTCACACTATGGATGAGATCATTGAAGCCGTTGATATTTTAGGTTTTCCGGTCGTTGTGCGTCCCTCTTTTACGATGGGAGGCTTGGGATCAGGTATCGCTTTTAATCGCGCGGAGCTGGAGCAGATTGCTGGAGCAGGGTTGAGGCATAGCCCTACTTCAGAAGTTCTCCTCGAAGAGTCGATTATTGGCTGGAAAGAGTATGAACTTGAAGTGATGCGAGATCGCAAAGATAACGTTGTCATCGTTTGCAGCATTGAAAATATTGATCCCATGGGAGTACATACAGGGGATTCGATAACCGTTGCCCCAGCCATGACCTTGACTGACGTTGAATATCAAAAACTTCGGGACTTATCCATCGAAATTATTCGCGAAGTTGGTGTTGACACAGGTGGTTGCAACATTCAGTTTGCCGTTAATCCCGAAAATGGTCGCATCATTGTGATTGAAATGAATCCGCGAGTTTCCAGGTCAAGTGCCTTAGCATCAAAAGCAACCGGTTTTCCTATTGCTAAGATTGCCACTAAGTTGGCGATTGGCTATACATTAGATGAAATTCGCAATGACATCACGAAAGTCACTCCTGCATCCTTTGAACCCACTTTAGATTATGTAGTGGTTAAAGTTCCTCGCTTTACCTTTGAGAAATTTGCTGATGCAGATCCCCGACTAACAACGACTATGAAGAGTGTTGGGGAGGCGATGGCAATTGGCCGCTCATTCTCGGAGGCGCTTATGAAAGCGCTGCGATCCCTTGAGCGCAATGAGGCGAATTTTACTTGGCCGGCGACTTCAGAAAATGAAAAAGCGGAGTTGTTACGCGCAATTCAGGTTCCCACGGAATTCCGTTTACAGCAGGTACAGCGTGCATTGTGGGCTGGTGCAACTATTGATGAGGTTTTTGAAGCCTGCAAAATCGATCCGTGGTTCCTGCGCCAGATAGAACTCATTAATGAACACGCGGCAATTATCGCGCAGCCTGGCGATTTGACCTTTGAATTAATGAAGGATGCAAAATCTAGTGGATTTTCTGATGTTCAAATTGCACTTCTACGGGGAGTGAGTGAAGAAGAGATTCGACGAATTCGACTCCACTTTGAAATCCGTCCCGTCTATAAGACGGTAGACACCTGCGCAGCCGAGTTCGAAGCTTTCACTCCTTATCACTATTCGAGCTATGAAGAGGAAAGTGAAGTGAGAACACGTTCGGCGCCAGCTGTGATTATTTTAGGCAGCGGACCAAATCGAATCGGACAAGGCATTGAATTTGATTATTCTTGTGTGCACGCTTCGTTTGCATTACGTGAGGCAGGCTTTGAAACAATAATGATTAATTGTAATCCTGAGACTGTATCTACAGATTACGATACAAGTAATAGATTATATTTTGAACCTCTCACGCTTGAAGACGTACTAGAAGTGATCCATGCAGAGAGCCTTGCCGGCCCACTCTTAGGAGTAATCACTCAGTTAGGCGGGCAAACACCCCTTGGATTAGCGGCGGGATTGAAATCCAATGGTGTAACTATTTTGGGTACTAGCCCCGAAGCTATTAATTTGGCGGAAGATCGTGGCGCTTTTGGTCAGATTTTAGCCGAGCAGGAGCTTAATGCGCCTTCCTTTGGTATGGCTGCGTCGCAGTTAGAGGCAATAACAATTGCTAAACGCATCGGATATCCAGTTCTAGTGCGCCCATCCTTTGTGCTGGGTGGGCGAGGCATGGAAATCGTTTACGACGATGGCGCATTAACTGCTTTCATCTCCCGAGCCACTGATATAACTCCTAATCACCCAGTTCTGGTGGACCGGTTTTTAGATAGCGCAATAGAAATCGATGTCGATGCACTTTTCGATGGTACTGATCTGTATTTA
>JANLPM010000274.1:0-2952 GCA_031367265.1 Actinomycetes bacterium | reverse complement strand
TGAAAATCGCTCAGAGAGGCTGGAAGCTCTTCTACCCGTTTGCCATCGATATCATAGGCAACACAGACTGGAATTTTTTCCCACCCCGTTAAAACATCTAATTTAGTTAAAAAGAAATCAGTTAAACCATTTACGCGTACCGCATAGCGCGCAATTGGCGCGTCATACCAACCACATCGTCGGGCACGTCCCGTTGTAACTCCGATTTCACCACCAATGCGGCGAAGTGCTTCACCATCTTCATCCAAGAGTTCGGTTGGGAAAGGTCCGCTACCTACTCGTGTTGTATACGCTTTAACAATTCCAATAACCTTTTCAATTTTGGTTGGTCCAATCCCACTTCCAGTGCATGCTCCACCTGCTGTTGGGTTGCTAGAAGTTACAAATGGATACGTGCCATGATCTACATCGAGCAAAGTACCTTGAGATCCTTCTAGAAGAACTCGCTTACCCGCTTTGAGTGCTTGATCAAGGATTAATACGGTATCGGCAACATACGGACGAAGTTTTTCGGCATACGATAAATACTCTTCCAATACCTCATCGACCTCAATGTTTTTGCGATTAAAAACCTTGATTAATACCTGGTTTTTATCGCGAAGTGCGCTTTCAATTTTTTGGCGCAAAATCGACGGGTCAAAAAGATCTTGGACACGAATTCCGATACGGTTGATTTTGTCGGCATACGCTGGGCCAATACCTCGACCAGTCGTTCCAATCTTAGATTTTCCTAAAAAGCGCTCTGATACCTTGTCGATAGTTCGGTGATAAGGTGTGATTAAATGCGCATTAGTCGAAATTAGTAACTTGCTGCAATCTATTCCTCTCTCAGTCAAGCCTTTAATCTCCTCGAGTAAAACACTTGGATCGATGACGACACCATTACCGATTACGGGTATCACATTTGGTGAAAGAATTCCGGACGGCAATAAGTGGAGCGCATATTTTTGGTCGCCAATGACAACTGTATGACCAGCGTTGTTCCCACCTTGATACCGAACGACATAATCAACTCGGTCGCCCAGCAGGTCGGTAGCTTTACCTTTGCCTTCGTCGCCCCATTGGGCGCCCAGCAAAACAAGTGCAGGCATCGATGAAGCCTTTCTATATAGAAATTACTTGAGTGATGAAGTGCCGATTGACCGAAGATCTTCACAACCACGAACAACACGTGCGGCCATTCCAGCTTCTGCCGCCTTACCCCACGCCCGCGGATCGTAAATCTTCTTATTTCCAACTTCACCGTCGATTTTTAACACGCCGTCATAGTTTTTTAGCACGTGGTCGACAACCGGGCGAGTAAATGCGTATTGGGTATCAGTATCTATATTCATTTTTATTACACCGTAATCAAGGGATTCGCGGATTTCGGAAAGGAGTGAGCCCGAACCACCGTGAAAAACCAGGTCCATTGGCTTGCTCCCTGTTGGCAGTCCAAGCTTTTTTGAAACGGCATCTTGCAGCGTTGCTAAAATCTTTGGCTGTAAAACAACATTCCCTGGCTTATAAACGCCATGGACATTTCCAAAAGTAGCGGCCACAAGGTAACGGGCATCAGTACCTAGGGTTTCAATAGTGAGGAGTGCATCTTCTGGGTGCGAATACAGTTTGGCATCATGTTTGGCTTCTATGCCATCTTCTTCTCCACCAACAACGCCGATTTCAATCTCAAGAAGTGTGCGAGCGGCATTCGACATCGCCAGCATCTCTTTAGCAACCTTCATATTTTCACTCATTGAAACTGCAGAGCCATCCCACATGTGCGAATTAAATAATGGAGATTTACCTGAAGCTAAACGCTCGGCACCAAATACTAATAATGGGCGCATGAAACCATCCAACTTTTCAGCTGGACAGTGATCAGTGTGAATTCCAATGTTGACGTTATAGTTTTTAGCAACAACATGGGCATATTCGGCGAGAGCGACTGCGCCATCGACCATCTTCTTGACCGTTGAGCCAGATGCGTATTCGGCACCGCCCCAAGAAAATTGAATAATGCCATCAGATTCGGCCTCAGCAAAGCCACGAATAGCTGCGGTGATAGTTTGCGAGGATGACACGTTAATTGCTGGATATGCAAAGGCACCTTTCTTGGCGCGATCCAACATATCTACAAAAATTTCTGGGGTTGCAATTGGCACTGTAGCTCCTAGTCGCTCTGGTGTAATTCTCTAGTCGAGCGCTTCGTTGAACCATCTAGAGGCTTACGGCCAATCATCTCACTTACCCGCCTAATCCTACAAAATCGGCACGAAAAAGCCCTCAAGTCGGGGTTTGAGGGCTTATCGCGCAGTAATTACATCAAGGTCTTGAGAGCGTTACTCAGAAAGCGGGCAAACGCTGCAACCAGTAGTGGGTTGTTCAAGAGTTTGATGAAAAACAGGATAAATGCGGTGATGCTCATTCTTCTCCTTTCGTTGGGTTTGAGCATTTTCGTTGGCATTGGTGGATGGAAATACGCATTTCTTAAACTCTGTTGATAACTATGGTCAGCGAGTACCCTCACCTGTTATGAACCAGGACCACGAATCTCTTGAGAACCTGCTGCAAGAAGATCGACACTTCTTGCCAAGCCCTGAGTTTGCCGCGCAAGCAAACGCTCAACCAGATGAGTATGCACATGCAAATATGGATCGGCTGGCATTCTGGGAGCTCCAAGCTCAAAAGCTCACATGGGAGCGAAAATGGGATGCGGTGCTTGACTGGCAAACCCCTTATGCCAAGTGGTTTATTGGTGGAAAATTGAATGCCTCGGTAAACGCACTCGACCGCCATGTTGCAGCAGGTCGCGGAGATCGAATCGCCTTCTATTTCGAAGGTGAGCCCGGTGATTCACGGACTATCACATACGCACAGTTATTGACCGAAGTGAAAAAAACTGCGAACGCCTTAATTGAAATTGGGATACGGGCAGGCGATCGGGTTGCTATTTATTTGCCAATGATTCCT
>JANLPM010000208.1:0-2070 GCA_031367265.1 Actinomycetes bacterium | reverse complement strand
GCTGGGGTTCGTTTAATTGGATTCGAGGCTGGAGGAGAAGGCATTGAAACTGGACGCCATGCTGCAACGATAACTGGAGGTTCACCGGGAGTTTTGCACGGTACGCGCTCTTACGTATTACAAGATGAGAATGGTCAAACTATCGAATCACATTCGATATCGGCAGGTTTAGATTATCCAGGCGTTGGCCCGGAGCATGCTTTTTTACATGAGTTAGGTCGCGCCGAATATCGAGCAATCAACGATGATGCAGCTATGAACGCTTTTGCACTTTTATGCAAAACTGAAGGAATTATTCCCGCGATTGAATCGGCGCACGCACTGGCAGGTGCGATTAATATTGGTATCGAGCTCGGCGCAAATGCAACGCTTCTCGTTAATTTATCGGGGCGTGGGGATAAAGATGTACAGACAGCGGCAGATTATTTTGATATTCCACTATGACTACCGCACTTGAAGAACTCTTTGTAAAAGTCCGCGCGCAAAACCGGGCGGCACTCATTGCATATATTCCCGCGGGCTTTCCTTCCAAAAAGGGCTGCGCAGAGGCCATAATGGCATTGGCCGCAGGTGGAGTTGATGCCATTGAGATTGGTTTTCCATACAGCGACCCCGTCATGGATGGCCCCACAATTCAAGCAGCGGCAGAGATTTCACTTCGCGCAGGTACTTGCGCAGCAGATGTTTTTAATGCGCTCAAGGTTGCACATGAAGCTGGCGTTGCCGCGCTTGTGATGACTTACTGGAATCCCATTGAAAAATATGGAGTGGACAAATTCGCCCAAGCAATTGCTTCACATGGAGGCTCCGGCGTTATCACGCCTGATTTAACGATTGAAGAATCGGATGCATGGCTAGAGGCCGTTTCACTCCACACTATTAATCCGATTTTTGTCGTTGCGCCGAGTACAAGTAATGCTCGCCTCGCCGAAGTAACTGCCAAAACTGGGGGATTTGTCTATGCCGCGAGTGTGATGGGTGTAACTGGGGCGCGGGCAGATATCTCGGTTGATGCACACGATTTAGTCACTCGTATACGTGCCGTTTCCACACTTCCAGTGTGCGTGGGATTGGGTGTTTCTACTCGAGTGCAGGCAAAAGCAGTAGCCGCATACGCCGATGGCGTGATTGTTGGTTCAGCATTTATTAAACTACTACTCAATGCCAGCGACGAAATAAGTGGGTTGACTGCAGTAACTCAATTAGCGAGAGAGTTAGCCGCCGGCGTGCGAGAGGGACGATGAAAAAATTTAGCGAAGCTCATCAACAACTGCTCACTCTGCTTGCCCGTTTAATTCTTGGCGGAGTATTAATAGTTGCTGGTGGATTGAAAGCCTTCGTTCCCGCCGATGCCGCAAGTGCAGTAGCGGCGTACCAGATTTTGCCTGCCCAATTGGCGCATAACATTGGCTACGCGCTTCCATGGCTGGAAATTGCCATTGGATTGCTACTTATTATTGGAATCTCCATCCGTATGGCGGCCATGGTTGCCGGCGGCATTATGGTTATTTTTATAGCTGCAATTATCAGCGTCTGGAGCCGAGGTTTACTCATCGATTGTGGATGTTTTGGAGGCGGGGGGGCCATTGATCCTAGTAAAGCCGCCGCGGTACACAGAACTTATGCCCTAGAAATCCTCCGGGACTTGGGATTAGCCTTAAGCGCGCTCTACCTATACTTTTTCCCTTACGGATTATTTTCAGTTGAGAAATTGGCCATGACGAATGAGGAGAAATAAATGTCGAAGCAAAAAAAAGCTACTAGCGGCGGAGATCATTTCACACGCTGGTTAGTAATTGGGATGGTCGCCTTGGTCGTCATTACAGGAGTTATTTTCTCAATCATAAGTTCGTCTACTAAGGCAAATGAATCCTTTGCCGCACTCAAAGGTTATACCCTAGGTGGTTCAATTCCTTCGAGCATTGATGTCGCACAAGGCTCGGGTTTGGTGCTTAATCCAGGAGCTTCCGTGCAAATTAATCTCTGGGAAGATCCACAATGCCCCGTCTGTCGAAGTTTTGAAAGCTCAATTGGTGCCTATCTTGATAATTTAGTCGTGAGTAAGAAAGC
>JANLPM010000092.1:0-4956 GCA_031367265.1 Actinomycetes bacterium | reverse complement strand
CGATACTGAAGAAGCGGCGATTCCATCACTCTTACTTACTTCTGCCGTGCTCCACCATTTAATTCGAGAGAAAACCCGCACTAAAGTCGGATTAGTTGTTGAAGCCGGAGATGTTCGAGAAGTTCACCATGTAGCCCTTCTCATTGGGTACGGTGCCGCCGCAGTTAATCCATATTTAGCGATGGAGACCGCTGAAGATTTAGTTCTGCAAGGAGTCATAACCGGTATCACACCGGAAAAAGCCGTGCGCAATCTCATTAAATCCCTGGGTAAGGGTGTACTTAAAGTTATGTCAAAAATGGGCATCAGCACAATTGCCTCTTACACGGGTGCCCAGGTTTTTGAGGCGGTGGGGCTGAGCGCCGATGTTGTCGATGAGTTTTTTGTTGGCACGACTTCCAGACTCGGCGGGATTACTCTTGACGTGATTGCTAAAGAGGCAATAGCCCGTCACCACATCGCTTATCCACCTGGGGGAGAAGTTCCAGGTACAAAGCGACTGCCCATTGGAGGCGAATACCAATGGCGACGCGAAGGCGAACCTCATCTCTTTGACCCTGAAACAGTTTTTACGTTGCAGCATTCAACTCGTACTAAACGTTATGACATCTTTAAGCGATATACCAACCGTGTCAATGATCAAAGCGCGCGCTTAATGACGCTGCGTGGACTATTTGAATTTAAAACGCAGGTTCCAATCTCCATTGATGAAGTTGAATCGGCAAGCGCAATTATTAAACGTTTTTCAACCGGTGCCATGTCATATGGTTCAGTTTCACAAGAAGTGCATGAAACTTTAGCTATTGCAATGAATCGATTGGGAGCTAAATCAAATACGGGTGAAGGTGGGGAAGATCCATCTCGATTTATTACGCTGGAAAACGGTGATTCAAAACGATCAGCAATCAAACAAGTGGCATCGGGTCGCTTTGGCGTAACTAGTGAGTATTTGGTTAATGCCGATGATATTCAAATTAAAATTGCGCAAGGCGCAAAACCAGGCGAAGGCGGGCAGTTGCCAGGGAACAAGGTGTATCCATGGATTGCAAAGGTGCGTTATTCGACCCCTGGAGTTGGATTAATTTCTCCGCCTCCTCACCATGACATTTACTCCATCGAAGATCTGGCGCAATTGATTCATGATTTAAAGAATGCTAATAAGAATGCACGGATACATGTAAAACTTGTCGCCGAAGTTGGTGTGGGTACAGTTGCAGCTGGAGTAAGCAAGGCACATGCCGATGTCGTATTGATATCAGGTCATGATGGCGGTACTGGTGCATCACCATTAACCTCGCTCAAACATGCCGGTGCACCTTGGGAGCTGGGCTTGGCAGAAACCCAACAGACTTTACTTCTTAACAATCTGCGTGAACGGATTGTGGTGCAGACCGACGGACAATTAAAAACCGGGCGAGATGTGGTTATTGCCGCACTTCTCGGGGCAGAAGAGTTTGGTTTTGCAACCGCTCCGCTAGTTGTTTCGGGCTGCGTCATGATGCGTGTGTGCCATTTGGACACGTGCCCAGTTGGGGTCGCAACCCAAAATCCAGAATTGCGCGCGAGATTTACTGGAAAGCCCGAGTTTGTAGAGACATTTTTTGAATATATTGCCGAGGAAGTGCGAGAAATTCTGGCAACTCTGGGATTTCCTACTTTGCTAGCAGCCATTGGTCATGTTGAGTATTTAGAAACCAAACGTGCAGTTGCTCATTGGAAGGCAAGTGGACTCGATCTCTCACCTCTACTTCTTCGCCCGCAAGTAGCCAGTGCACTCCACAATATTTCCTCTCAAGATCACGGCTTGGATGCGGCCTTAGATAATCAACTTATCGAAATGTCTGAGCCGGCACTGACTAGAGCGCAGTCGGTACACATAGATCTTCCCGTTCGTAACGTTAATCGCACCGTAGGAGCGATGTTAGGCGCTGAAATCACTCGCCGTTTTGGCGGAGTTGGACTTCCCGATAACACGATTGATATCACTTTACGTGGCTCGGCCGGTCAATCCTTGGGTGCTTTTATTCCATCCGGACTGACACTGCGACTCTATGGCGACTCAAACGATTACGTTGGAAAGGGTATTTCTGGAGGACGTGTCATAGTTCGACCAGATTTAAAGGCAACTTTTAATTCTCATGAAAATGTCATCGCAGGAAATGTAATTGGTTATGGTGCCACTTCGGGTGAAATTATGATTCGTGGTGTTGTGGGAGAGCGCTTTTGCGTTCGAAACTCAGGGGCAACTGCAATTGTTGAGGGTATTGGTGACCATGGTTGTGAATATATGACGGGTGGAACTGTCATAGTCCTTGGAATTATTGGTCGAAATTTTGCCGCTGGAATGTCGGGTGGCCGCGCCTTCGTACTTGACCTGGATGAAGCCAAGGTAAACACCGATATGGTCGATGTATTGGCAGTTCCGAATGATCAACGGGAGGTATTGAAAGAAGCTCTCACAGGATTTTGTGAAAGCACAGGATCGATTATTGCCAAAGAATTATTACGAGATTGGGATGTTGCAGTTAACCGATTTACTCTTGTCATGCCGCGCGATTACGCGCGAGTGTTAAATGCAATGGCTCAAGCTAATCGAGAAGGTTTACCCCTTGATGCACATGTTATGGAGGTGGCTTCGAATGGCTGATCCAAAAGGGTTTTTAACTACACCTCGTGAAACCCCGACACGACGACCAGTTGATGTTCGGATTCAAGATTGGCGTGAAGTCTATGAACCCCAAAGTTTTGAGAATTTACAAAAACAAGCTGGGCGATGCATGGACTGCGGAATTCCCTTCTGCCACGCAGGCTGTCCGCTCGCAAATCTGATTCCAGAATGGAATGATTTAGTTTGGCGCGGAGACATGCCCGAGGCTATTAATCGTCTTCACGCAACCAATAACTTTCCAGAGTTCACTGGTCGATTGTGTCCAGCCCCCTGCGAGACTGCCTGCGTCGTTGCTATCAACTCGGAGGCGGTGACCATAAAACAAGTTGAATTGCGCACAGTTGAAGCGGCTTTTGCCGCGGGAAATATTAAACCATTAGCCCCTGATCGATTGACCGGTAAGACGGTGGCCGTTATCGGTTCAGGTCCAGCCGGTCTTGCAGCAGCTCAACAGCTAACACGTGCTGGACATACAGTGGCCGTTTATGAACGGGCTGCCAAAATTGGTGGGCTGCTTCGATACGGAATTCCTGAATTTAAAATGGAGAAACACATTCTTGATCGACGACTTGAGCAGATGGAAAAAGAGGGAACACGATTTCGCCCTGGAATAGATGTTGGTGGCGAGCTAACTGGTTCGGCAATTCGCAAAAAATATGATGCAATAGTTTTAGCAATTGGTGCCACGCTCTGGCGAGAACTTGCCATTCCAGGAAGAGAATTGCTGGGCGTGTATCAAGCAATGGAGTTCTTGCCGTGGGGAAATAAACAAGCGTTAGGTGAAATTCAATCATCACCAATTGATGTATCGGGCAAACACGTTGTCATTTTGGGTGGTGGTGACACCGGGGCGGATTGTCTTGGTACCGCCATCCGGCAAGGCGCCGCAAGTGTCACTCAGTTGGAGATTTTGCCGCGGCCCACGCATGAGCGGCCAGATAACCAACCTTGGCCAATGTATCCAATGATTTTCCGAATATCCAGTGCCCATGAAGAGGTCGATAATCGGATTTTTTCAGTTAGCACTGAAGAGTTTTTGAGTGATGGCCAAGGAAATGTCCGTGGAATAAGAATCGTTGAAACTTCTTTCAACAATGGAAAATTTGAACCCATACCAGGAACTGACTGTGAAATTCTGGCCGACTTTGTTTTTCTTGCTTTGGGTTTTACTGGTCCTGAGAAATCTGAATTATTGACACAACTAAATGTACAACTCGATGATCGTGGCAACATTGTCCGTGATGCCCACTTTGCCGCAAATGATGATGGAGTTTTTGTTGCCGGTGATGCGGGCAGAGGCCAATCACTCATAGTGTGGGCGATTGCCGAAGGTCGAAGTGTGGCGGCGGAAGTTGATAAATATCTCACGGGTGATACTCAGCTTCCTTCACCAATTGAGCCCACTACTCGTCAGTTAATGGTTTAAGGTTCTCATATGCGTAGAGCAAAAATAGTGTGCACGATGGGGCCGGCTGTAGAAACTGCAGAGAAAGTAAAAGAGCTTATTGATGCTGGAATGAATATGGCTAGATTAAATCTCTCTCATGGCTCTTATGCCGAGCATAAATCACGATTGGATCAAGTTCGTGCAGCGGCAAAGTCGGCTGGGCGCCCAGTTGCAATTCTTGTAGATCTACAAGGTCCTAAAATTCGTTTAGCTAGATTTGCAGCGGGTCCGCATGAATTGGCACGCGGAGATATTTTTACAATCACTACTGATGATGTTGAAGGTACAAAAGAGCGTGTCGGAACTACGTATAAGGGCCTTCCTGGAGATTGCAAAGCCGGAGACTTCATATTAATTGATGACGGGAAAGTTACGGTACAAGTCATAGAAGTAAAGGGAAATGATGTTATTACTAAAGTGATTGAACCAGGCAGTGTGAGCAATAATAAAGGAATCAATCTTCCAGGAGTTGCAGTCTCAGTTCCAGCGATGTCTGAAAAAGATATTGAAGATCTTCGCTGGGGTCTTCGTGCCGGTGCCGACTTTATTGCTCTGTCTTTTGTGCGAAGTGCCGCAGATATTAAGGACGTCCATAAGATTATGGATGAAGAAGGAATTCGTGTTCCAGTAATCGCCAAGATTGAAAAGCCTCAGGCAGTGACAAATATCGTGGAAATTATCGATGCTTTTGATGGCATTTTGGTTGCGCGTGGTGATTTAGGCGTTGAACTCCCCATTGAAGATGTACCTCTCGTGCAAAAACTCTGCGTTGAATTAGCCCGTGATTTGGCTAAGCCCGTGATAGTTGCGACGCAGATGCTTGAATCGATGATTTCTAACT
>JANLPM010000091.1:0-1969 GCA_031367265.1 Actinomycetes bacterium | reverse complement strand
AAACAAGTTGAATTGCGCACAGTTGAAGCGGCTTTTGCCGCGGGAAATATTAAACCATTAGCCCCTGATCGATTGACCGGTAAGACGGTGGCCATTATCGGTTCAGGTCCAGCCGGTCTGGCAGCGGCTCAACAGCTGACGCGCGCTGGACATACAGTTGCCGTTTATGAACGGGCTGCCAAAATCGGTGGGCTGCTTCGTTATGGTATTCCTGAATTTAAAATGGAGAAACACATTCTTGATCGACGACTTGAACAGATGGAAAAAGAGGGAACACGATTTCGCCCGGGAATAGATGTTGGTGGCGAACTAACTGGTTCGGCACTTCGCAAAAAATATGATGCAATAGTTTTAGCAATTGGTGCCACGCTCTGGCGAGAACTTGCCATTCCAGGAAGAGAATTACTGGGCGTGTATCAAGCAATGGAGTTCTTGCCGTGGGGAAATAGCCAAGCGTTAGGTGAAATTCAATCACCACCAATTAATGTATCGGGCAAACACGTTGTCATTTTGGGCGGTGGCGATACTGGCGCAGATTGTCTTGGTACAGCCATCCGGCAAGGCGCTGCAAGTGTTACTCAATTGGAAATATTGCCGCGGCCAACGCATGAGCGCCCAGATAACCAGCCTTGGCCTTTGTATCCAATGATCTTTCGAGTATCCAGTGCCCATGAAGAGGTCGATAATCGGATTTTTTCAGTTAGCACCGAAGAGTTTTTGAGTGATGGCCAAGGTAATGTCCGTGGATTAAGAATCGTTGAAACAACTTTCAATAATGGAAAATTTGAACCCATTATAGGAACTGACAGTGAAATTCTGGCCGACTTTGTTTTTCTTGCTTTAGGTTTTACTGGCCCTGAGAAATCTGAATTATTGACACAGTTAGATGTACAACTCGATGATCGTGGAAACATTGTTCGTGATGCCCACTTTGCCGCAAATGATGATGGAGTTTTTGTTGCTGGAGACGCTGGAAGAGGCCAATCACTCATAGTGTGGGCGATTGCTGAAGGCAGAAGTGTGGCGGCGGAAGTTGATAAATATCTCACGGGTGATACCCAGCTTTCTTCACCAATTGAGCCCACTACGTCCCAGTTAATGGTTTAAGGTTCTCATATGCGTAGAGCAAAAATAGTGTGCACCATGGGCCCAGCCGTAGATTCTGCAGAGAAAGTAAAAGAGCTTATCGATGCTGGCATGAATATGGCTAGATTAAATCTCTCGCATGGCTCTTATGCCGAGCATAAATCACGTTTGGATCAAGTTCGTGCAGCCGCTAAATCCGCTGGGCGCCCAGTTGCAATACTTGTAGATTTACAAGGTCCCAAAATTCGCTTAGCTAGATTTATAGCGGGTCCACATGAATTGGCACGCGGAGATATTTTTACAATCACTACCGATGATGTTGAAGGTACAAAAGAACGTGTCGGCACTACGTATAAGGGCCTACCTGGAGATTGCAAAGCCGGAGACCTCATATTAATTGATGACGGAAAAGTTACGGTACAAGTCATAGAAGTAAAGGGCAATGATGTTATTACTAAAGTGATTGAACCCGGTAGCGTGAGCAATAATAAGGGAATCAATCTTCCAGGAGTTGCAGTCTCGGTTCCGGCGATGTCTGAGAAAGATATTGAAGATCTTCGCTGGGGTCTTCGTGCCGGTGCCGACTTTATTGCTCTGTCCTTTGTGCGAAGTGCCGCAGATATTAAGGATGTCCATAAGATTATGGATGAAGAAGGAATTCGTGTTCCAGTAATCGCCAAGATTGAAAAGCCTCAGGCAGTGACAAATATCGTGGAAATTATCGATGCTTTTGATGGCATTATGGTTGCGCGTGGTGATTTAGGCGTTGAACTCCCCATTGAAGATGTACCTCTCGTGCAAAAACTCTGCGTTGAATTAGCCCGTGATTTGGCTAAGCCCGTGATAGTTGCGACGCAGATGCTTGAATCGATGATTTCTAACT
>JANLPM010000222.1:0-4329 GCA_031367265.1 Actinomycetes bacterium | reverse complement strand
CCGATTGGAGGGCATGCCGTTTACATTGATGCTAAAGCTTTGTTGCCACATATTCCCGCCCTTGCATATCCCGGGCAATCACTTGCAGTTGAGCTCTATAGAGCCGGTGGAATTCGTGGCTGTGAGATTGGTAGCGTGATGTTTGGGAGAAAACCCGATGGAAGTGAAGCGCCTGCCGCCATGGAGTTAGTACGATTGGCGATTCCGCGCAGAACCTATACCCAAAGTCATATTGATTATGTAATTGAAGTCTGCGCCGAAGTCTTAAAGCGTGCACCGACACTTCGCGGATATTCGATAGTTCAAGAGCCGCCATCGCTTCGACACTTTACATCTGAGTTCGCACCGCTTTAAAGGCATTGCTGTCGATGCTTTACAAAACTATTTCAATTTTTTAATACTCTAGCGTCCCAAGAGAAAATCAAACGCTTGGGTGGCGTTCCAACCATCGGGGTACATCTTGAGCAGCGCCGCTTCACCTGATAAATCTGAGCCAAGGGTCACCAGCGCCTGCTCCTGATATCCGCCAACGCGCATCTGCGGCATTCCAATATTGGCCATAAGGGCATTACATAAACACTTCTTGCCCACCGTTGCCCCTTCGGCGCCACCTTTAAAGGCAAAGGTTTTTTCAGGCTCGCCAGAGCATCGGTAGGCAAGACGATTATTCGGTCGCTCAATCACGTTTCTTAAATATCCAAGATCGCAGAGTTTTACGCGTGCATCGAAGGTGGTCGTATCTGAAATCGTTTCAGCTAACTCGGCATATTTGAAAGGAAATGAGGTGGGAGAGCCAATGGGATCGGTAATTACCGTTAAGGTTTTATCGGCTAATCGTGCCAGAATTTGTGCGCGAAGCTCTTGGGTAATTCCTGATTCGTGACAGAGTGCAAATATTGAACCAACTTGAACTCCTGCAGCACCCTCTGAGAGCGCCTCCTGAAGTTTTTCTGGTGTTGCATATCCACCGGCTAACCAAAAAGGAAGACCAGTTGCGCGAACCTTGGCGATGTCAGCATCATCTTTAATGGAAAACTGCGTTTGTCCATCGGGACCAATTGGGGTGTTACCACGAGGGGGAGCGTTGTGTCCACCGGCGCTAACGCCTTCAACGACAAAGCCATCGGGGCGAACAACTTCGTCGCGATTGAGATATGCCGCCAGCGCATGCGATGAAATTATCGCCAGAAATTTTGGTTGAGTAATTTTTACCTTGTCCGCATTTTCAATAATGGCTGGAACAAAAGTTAAGAAATATTTACTTGTGGCATTTTCAACACTTATCGACAACGAGGTTTTTTGATGTTGTGAGAGTTCGCGGATCAAGCGAGGGATTTCACTTGGGATTCCAGCCCCCATGAGAATGTAATCCACACCTGCCAATAAAGCCCCGTAAATCGATGCGGGGGTAGCTAATTGGACTTTTTCCAGAAAGTTGATTCCGACTAAACCAGTGTGTCCCTCTTTTGCTAACCAGACTTCAACGAAGTTAGCTAAAACTAAAAACTTTGTAGAAAATTCAGTTGGGCGAAGTGAAAGTTTCGGAACAAGTAGATAAGGGATATCTGATTTTTTGCCACCCTCAATGTAGCAGCGTCTCAACGCTTCGGCGGCAAAGCTTTGATCAGGAAAATTCCCAATGGCTCGGCGTAGGCAGCCATCTCCATCGCCATCTTGTAATCGGCGTGCAATCACAGAATCAATTGCCGTGCCAGAGACAACACCGAGGCCACCAGCTTTAGAAACTGCCTGTGCCATAACCCAGGAAGAGACACCAATGCCCATCCCGCCTTGAATGACACGGGGTAGGGTTGAAATCTCTCCAGTTTTCATACGCTAATGCTAATTGCGAGTAAAAACCGACTGACCAGTAGGAGGAGAGATGACACTCATGGAGATACGATAAGGCTTTAAACACTCAGTTGCTTTCAAATCCGCAGATTAGGTAAGGAGTCAATTATGCAAAATCAAGAAAAACTCTTACTCCATATGGCTTGGGCAAATCAATATGTACTAAACAAACTTGGTGAATTAACTGCCCAGGATTTCAAACTCAGACTCACTAGCGCGGATTGGTCGGTACAAGAGCTAACTAACCACTTAGTTTTAGCTGCTGGGGGGTATGCCGCTCGAGTATCAGGTACGTGGGTCTACTCCAATCTCAACCAAGAGATGGATATATCAGTTGCAGATCTTAAAAAATACGCAGCCGCCGCCGATGAGATTTTGCGTGTTGAGTCCCACAATCCCGATGAGATTAAGAGTTATATTCGAGAAGGCAAAACTATTGAACGCTCACGCTCAACCATAATTTCCCAGTCCATTCACCACGCTACTGAACATCGTGCTCAGATTTCAGATACATTGAAAGTTCATGGAATCCGAGTTTTGGATCTTGATGAGATCGATCTGTGGGCTTATTCGGATTTCGCAGGTGAGATTAATCCGGTCACAGAATAGTTAAATTGGTAGGGCTTGGTGGCCAGGATTCCAGGGAGCCTGTCATAGCTACTGCACGACTGGAACTCCATCACTTGAGCGTCTCTGAATTAATCTCGCTATTTGAAAAACCTGAAGATTTTTGGATTTACGAGGGTAAAGATTTCACCAATCCCCATCGAACCCTACTGGATGATTCTGGGCCTCTGGCTTGGCGCGTGCCACAAGTTAAAAAAGATCCATTTCTCAATAAATGGTTTGTGAGGTGGATAGTTTTGAGAGCTAGCCGAGAGGTTATCGGCAGCATTAGTTTTCATGGTGCACCTGATGAATCTGGAATAATTGAAATTGGTCTGGGCATTGAACCTATATTTCAAAATCAAGGTTTTGGTTTTGAAGCTCTAGTCGGTATGTGGAGTTGGGTTAGTAAGAATAGTTCGATAAAGATTTTACGGTACACAGTTTCGGCTGCAAATGCGGCTTCAGTTGCTTTAGTCAAAAAATTTGGATTTAAACACGTGGGTCAACAGCTCGATGAAGAGGATGGGCCGGAGGAGATTTATGAACTAAGCGTGGAGGATTTCAAAAAACTTCCCGTTTACTTTTAAGTGGACCGTACTGGGATCGAACCAGTGACCCCCACAATGTCAATGTGGTGCTCTACCGCTGAGCCAACGATCCTTGCTGAGGAATCATACCCCACGAAATTTCCGGTAATCAGCGTCCGAAATCATCCTCAATACGCTCGATATCATCTTCACCAAAATATGTTCCCGTTTGAACCTCAATAAAAATAAGATCCTGGGCGCCGATATTTTCAATTCTATGTAAATCTCCAATAGCTATATCCCTCGTCATCCCTGCCTCTACAATCGATTCAACTCCATTGAGAGTGACGCGGCCAGTGCCGCTTACGATGAACCAGTGCTCTGAGCGTTTTTTATGGCGCTGATAAGAAAGCCGTTTTTCCGGGTGAACCCAGATGCATTTAACTTTATGAGACGCCGACTCTTGCAGAATCTCATACCGACCCCATGGCCGCATTGACTCGCTCACGGCGCCTACCTTTCCATACTGTGCTACTTAAAAATGGAGGTCCGGACGGGATTTGAACCCGTGTAGAGGGATTTGCAGTCCCTTGCCTCGCCTCTCGGCCACCGGACCATAGACAATCGCCGTGGCGACTAAACGAGAGCGGACGACCGGGTTCGAACCGGCGACCTGAACCTTGGCAAGGTTCCGCGCTACCAACTGCGCTACGTCCGCGAGAGGGCAAAATCTATCGTAGGTAGGCCGTAAGCGCCAAAATGAGAGGCGGAAAGATAGCGTGTGCCCCGTGGGTAACATCGATTCGTTATTTTGGATGAACGGGCGTTTAGCAACGGGCATTAACAAAGTATCCGATGATCCAGAGTGTCTCTCAGATGGTGGGTTTTGGGCGGTTTCAACTACCTTTGAAGGTGGATTTTTTGCCGCGCGATTTGAAAACGTCGTTGAGTCTGATTTTCCGCCCGTGCTTTGGAAAAAGAATGAATCTTTGTGGAGTACTTCCCGAAGTGAAGTTGAGTTCATAGAGTATGTGAAGTTGATTCAGTCATTAATTGCTTCGGGGTGGGTGTACCAAGTAAATGCCTGTCGCCAACTAAGTTCATCGATTGACTCCGACCTCAGGCTTCGAGGTTTATTCACGCAGATTCTGATCGATAACCCCGCGCCGTGGGCGGCGTATTTAGAGGCACCTGGAATAAATATCGCATCGGCATCCCCTGAGTTATTTCTAAAGCGCAACGGAAATCATGTACGTACCTCGCCGATAAAAGGCACACAACTTCCGGGTCAAACACACTTTGTCGCAAAAGATATCGCCGAAAATGTCATGATCGTTGATTT
>JANLPM010000151.1:0-1890 GCA_031367265.1 Actinomycetes bacterium | reverse complement strand
GCCAACTTTAAAGAGGTCATCGAGCATGAGACCCGCAGATTGGTAACGCTCTTCGGGTTTTTTCGCTAGCGCCACACTCAAAATTACGTCAACTCCTGCGGGAAGTTCTGGCGCAAGGAGACTAGGTGTTACTAAATTACCGGAAACATGTTGATAAGCGATAGAAACTGGAGTTTCGCCAGTAAATGGTGGTTGTCCAGTCAACACTTCATATAACAAACAGCCGGTCGAATAGATATCACTTCGTAGATCGGCGGTTTCCCCTAATGCCTGCTCGGGGGATAAATATTGAGCCGTTCCAACAATATTCCACGTGCTAGTTAAGGTTGCACCTAAGTCAGCTAATGCGCGCGCGATACCAAAGTCCATTACTTTTACATCACCCTGATCGGTAATCATAATATTTGCAGGTTTTATATCTCGGTGAACGATGCCTCGCTCATGTGAGTATTCAAGTGCGGCCAATATCCCCTCACCAATTTCAAGCGCACGATTTAAAGGAATTCGCTCACCATTATGTATTAATTCGCGCAAAGTTTGGCCCGAGATTAACTCCATAACAATATAAGGTGCGGGCTCTTCACCCGAGTCATACACCGCAACAATGCCAGGATGGTTTAAACCTGCTGCC
Source organism: Actinomycetes bacterium (assembly GCA_031367265.1). Taxonomy (GTDB): domain Bacteria; phylum Actinomycetota; class Actinomycetes; order Nanopelagicales; family Nanopelagicaceae; genus Planktophila. The sequence continues at coordinate 1,259 of JANLPM010000151.1, read as the reverse complement.
GCTAACGCCTCTTTTCTAAATCGAGCGACAAAGGAAGGGTCGCGAGCTAAATCACTTCTTAAAATCTTTACCGCAACCTGACGCGCGAGGCGAGTATCTTTGGCAATATAAACGTCGGCCATACCACCTGTGCCAATCATTTGACCAAGTTTGTATCGTCCACCTAGGAGTGAATCCTTCACAAGGCCGCTCCCAAAACAAAATCAGATGTAATTTTATTTGAGGTTACATCGGCAATAATCACCGTTACGTTGTCTGGAGCACCTTGAATATAAGCGGCATCTATTAGCGCTTTTACTACGGAATCTTTATCGCTTTTCTTAAGCAGGCTTTTAATCTCTTTATCCGTCAAAACCGAAGTTAAACCATCGCTACAGAGCAAATAACGATCACCCTCTTTTGCACCATAGATGTTCATCAATGGAATAACAGTTCCCTCTCCCATAAGTGCTTGGGTTAGAACTGAGCGTTGCGGATGAGTCATCACATCAAGGGCGCTTATCGCACCTTTATCTAACAATTCTTGAACTACGGTATGGTCGACACTTAACTGCTCAAATGTATTACCGCTTAAGCGATAACATCGCGAGTCTCCAACATGGACAAGTGCAATTGTCTCATTTTGGGTTAACAAAATAGTTAAAGTGGTTCCCATCCCATGTAATTCAACTGATTCATGGACGTAGTCATTTAATTGCGCGTCGATGGTGTGTAAAGAGTTGAGTAATAAATCCTCTCTGGAGTCGAGATCAATTGCGGTATCAGTGAGCATTGGAGTCATAGATTGCACAACTCGAATCGCTATTTTGGAAGCAACTTCTCCTCCTGCATGGCCGCCCATACCATCGGCCACGGCAATCAAACTCCCTGAAACGTAGGCTGAATCTTCATTACCACTTCGAACCAGCCCTAAAGCAGAGCGTGCGCTACTGTCAAAGAAAAACTCGCTCATAAGAGGTAAGCCTAACCCCTGTTAATCTTTAATCATGAGGATTTACGCGCATCGCGGGGCCGCGACCGATTTTCCAGAGATGACGATGCGGGCATATCAGGGGGCCATCGATGCCGGCGCCGATGGTTTTGAATGCGATGTGCGGGTCACGAAAGACAACCAACTTGTTCTTTGGCATGACGCCGACATGAAAAGAGTGGCGGGTAACTCTGGTCGAATTGCCGAGATGGATTTCATTGAGATTAAGCGCCATTATCAAGAGGCAATACTTTTGGAAGAGCTGCTCGAATTAGCGCGCGATAATAAT
>JANLPM010000140.1:0-1864 GCA_031367265.1 Actinomycetes bacterium | reverse complement strand
ATCATCAACTCAACAATTGCAAATGCAAACGCCGGTGCTAACGTCTTTACACGCACGGCATTTGCTTTCGGCCGCGCCGGAGTTTTCCCTAAGGCGTTAGCCGCGATTGATCCAAAGCACAAGACTCCACGCAACGCGGTCATCGTGCAGCTAATCGTTGGATTGGTGCTAGCCCTTGGCCTAGGTGCTAAGTACACACCACAGACTGCTTTTGGAATCATCGCAACCGGACTTGTAGTTGCAGTTGTTCCCGTCTACATGATCGCAAACCTGGCCTGCATTGGTTATTTCACTAAGCACCGCAGAGAAGAGCGCCATCCTGTAATTCACATCGTCGTCCCAATCATTGGCTTTATCTTCTTGATCCCTGGCTTCTTTAATGCAGCAGGTATCACTGGAATGCCAGGTCTTAGCTTCATCGTCTCTCTTGCATCACCACTTACTTACGGTGCATATGCGATGGGTGTTTGGATGATCGTGGGTCTATTTGCCCTGGCTTATCTTTCATCTAAGAAGCCAGCGGCGATTGCCGAAGTCGCAACCATTCACGGCTAAAACGCTCATCAGAAATACCCCGTAGGTTGAACTGAACCCCTGAAGTTAGTGCGCAAAAGCCCCACAGAGATGCATCTGCGGGGCTTTTGTTCTATAACTCAGTTAATACTTGCCCTCACGGTTAGACGTACGGGTTCACTTCATTTTTTCTTGAGTTCTCGGTATAAGTTTTTAATGCGGTCACACCAATAGTAATTTTAGAAATCAATAGTTCCATTACTCGAAATGATATTTGCCAACAGTGGCTTCTGCATCACTTTTCAAGATCTCCTTGATTAAAGTAAATGACAGATCCGGATTTGCTTCAGCAATTGCCGCGATTTTGAAATAGAACTCAATTTGTTTTGGGATTGACCTATGTTCAATAGCGGCAATTCGCCCGGCAGCTTTCACCAGCTCATCTGAAAGTTTTACGTTTGTTGCCATGGTTAGAACTCCGTTGAGTTCCCTGACCATATCAGATAAGGTTCCAAAAAGTAACCTTTTACACCCGAATGGTAAAGCAATTGATTTGACTTAAGCTCGCGAAGGAGCTTTTCCTGGTCCTAAATGTAACTCCGTAAAACTGAAGTGGCGCGACGATACAGACCTTCTGGGTACAGTGACCATTTCTTACGCTGGTTGCAGTTATGGCAGTTATGCGGTACTTTAGCAACCATGCGAACACTAATCGGACCCGTGGTTGTCAATCCAGCAGATGCTCTGGCTGGCGACATAGATTTGTTGCGATCTCACCTCTCAAGTCTGGTTGATTCGTCAACGAGAAGTGCCGTGCTGCTCTTTGTTGAGGGATTGGAGTCGGGCGGTGTAGTTGTAAGTAAATTGGGTGATCTTCTCACCCCACAGGAAGCCGCTGAAATGATGGGGGTATCACGACAATACGTGGACAAACTCATCCAAGCTGGGCGGATTCATGCAGAACTCAAACCGGCAAGTACGCACCGTGTCATTCGCACTTCTGATGTAATTGCATTTACTCGAAAGAGAGAAGAAGGTAACGCACGCGTCGGTTCTACGATAAACGAACTAATCGATGCGGGGCTTGAGTATTAACGGAAAAAGTAGGCTTCGTGCTCGTATTTGTTGACACGAATATCTGGTACCCGATCAGTATTGCCGACCTAACTTTACGCTCGGTAGAAGTTGGGATGTTTGAGCTCGCCTGGTCTGATGAATTAATAGCAGAAATTGAACGGGTCGCAGTTGATAAAAAAGGGCTGGATCCTTTAAAGGCCAGAGTGTTTATTGAACAGATTAAAACCACGGCACCCGCCGGCAGAGTGAATCCGAGCTCCTACGTTAACTTGGT
>JANLPM010000136.1:0-1850 GCA_031367265.1 Actinomycetes bacterium | reverse complement strand
CGATAAAAACGAATGCTCCATCGGCCGTGTGTTCAAAAGTAACTCCTGACTCAATTTCCTCAAGAATCACTGAGCGAAGCTTCCCGCCCTCAGTCGAAGTAAATTCTTTAACTCCGAGGTTTAATCTAACGTCCATCTTTGGGTGATTGAGAACTTTTTCCTGTAATAGTTTCGAGCCCTTAAGAGAACTTCCACGCTCGATTACGGTTACATGATCGGCAAATTGGGTCAAAAATAAACCCTCTTCAAGCCCGGAATTTCCTCCACCAAGGACTATCAGCTCCTTCGCCCCTTTATAGAAGGGACCATCGCACGTGGCACAAAAATGGATTCCTGCGCCAATTAAATCCTCTTCGCCAATCGCTTCGGTACGTCGGTACGTAGATCCCGTGGCAACTACAAGCGCGCGCGCTTGAATCATTTGGTTCGTTGAGGTGATTACATCTATACCCATATCGGTCGCAGTAAATGTTTCCACGCGAACCGCCTGGAGAATTTCAACGCCATATCTTTTTGCTTGTAAAGTGAAACGTTCAGCGAGTTCTGCCCCTCCAATGCCATCAGGAAATCCAGGGTAGTTATCAAATCTTTCAGTAACCCCGGCCTGTCCACCCACCGAAGATTTTTCTATGATTAAAACCTTAAGATTTTCTCTTGCCGCGTAGATTGCAGTGGTAAGAGAGGCAGGACCACCACCTGCGATTACAAGGTCATAGCAATCATTGTCGGCCGATCTCACGATATTTAATTTATCTGCGAGTTCGTCATTTGAAGGTTCGACAAGAACGCTGCCATCAGGAAATACAATTGTAGGAATTGAGCGTTTGCCACCGTTGAGTCGTTCAACTTCGGCAATCGCAGCGTCATTATTTTCCATATCGACCCAGTCATAGGCAATGCGATGTTGACCGAGAAAAACCTTTGCACGTTTGCAATCTGGGCACCAAGAAGCGCCAATAACTCGCAATTTATCCATTTAATTCATCCCCTTCGTTGCTCGCATAGCCTACTAAGAGGCTGAACTAACTGATGTGGGCGAAAGTGATATCTCTCGACATTTGGATCGTCTAACTCCAGATATTGTCACCACGTATTGTTGCGTCAGCACCACCATCAATGTAAATCGTCTGACCAGTTGTGTGAGTGTTCTCTTCACTAGTAAGCCAAGCCAACAGATACGCAACCTGTCGAGGTTTGAGGTAATAATTAAGTGGCATAGGAACCATCGCGTCGATAGTGGCGCGGGATTCTGCAGTTGCAATCATCCTCCCAATCATCGGAGTCTCGACCATGCCAGGACCAATGGCATTGAGTGGAATATTGGCTCCGGCCCAATCCGGTTTAATGCACTCACGCCGCACCCAACGACTAATTGCGCGCTTAGTCGAGCCATAAATCAGCCCTGCCTTTTCAGGCCCTTGATTCACGAGATCTTGCGCGATTGCTAAGGCGCCTACCTCATCGTCGGCAAGCATCGCGTTGACTAATTCAGGAGAGATGGGAAATAGTGATGACATCGAACTTGTAATAGCAACTCTTGGTGCAGAACTTTCTTTTAGTATCGGAAGGAGTTCAGTAAGAATTTGCGTGACACCGAAGAAATTTACGGAGACGGTTTTAGCAATAGAGTGAACCAATCCAGCGCAGGCAATAATGCTATCAATTCTGCCCCCACTGATTTGGATGACACCCTTCACTGCGGTTTTTCGCCCTGCGCTTGTACTCAGATCGGCGTTAATGTCAGCGTCGTGAATATCGACTCCAATTACATTTTCACCTCGCTCCTTGAGTAAGGCCGAAGTTGCCGCACCAATTCCAGAGGCAGCACCTGTAATTACATATGTTCTTTT
>JANLPM010000088.1:0-3555 GCA_031367265.1 Actinomycetes bacterium | reverse complement strand
GCAATTGACTGCGTCGCGTCGCTGAGTTGGCGTGCTAAATAATCTCGACCACCATATAAAGCAACGATTTCCCCCGTCCCTGGACGAATTGCTACAAGACCAACATGCAAATTGATTGGCGCCTTTTTTGGGTAAAATTTGTTAACCGCATCTACCGCCGATTGTTGCGCTTTTCGATCCAATGTCGTTTTTATAACCAGGCCACCGACTAATAATTGATCTTGGGTAAATCCAAGTTTTGCCAACTCTTTTTGTACCGCCTCAATAATGTGGCCTTTGGGTCCACTCAATTGACCAGAAGTAGCACGCGGGGCTATGGCTGGGAATTTCATTTCAGCAGCCTCTTTTTTATTTAACCAACCTGCGTCAATCATTCCTTTTTTCACATATTCAAAACGTGCCTTTAAACGGGTTCCATTTCCGGCTTTGAATGCCGGATCGTACAAACCTGGAGAGCGCAGTATGGATGCTATAACTGCGGCTTGCGCATTTGTAAGTTGGTCGATGTTGCGATTGAAATATTGCTGGGCAGCTGTCATCACTCCATATGAGCCTCGTCCAAAGTAAATAGTATTTAAATAGCTCTCAAATATCTGATCCTTAGATAATTGATTCTCCAATTTGATTGAAATTACCAACTCTTTAATTTTGCGTTGAATCGTTCGGCTAGGCGTTAAAAAAGCGGTTTTTGCATACTGCTGAGTGATTGTAGAACCGCCTTGCAATGATCCACCCTTTAAGTTATTAAAAATGGCGCGCATAATTCCAGTGACACTAAAAGCTCGATTAGAATAAAATCCGCGATCTTCAGCGGCCAAGACAGCATGGCGAAGATTCATTGGGATTTTAACTAGCGGGACAATCTGCCTGTTCTGTGTTCCAACTCGCCCTATTTCCTCACCATTGGAGTATTGAATAATCGTGGATTGACTATTGACGTAGGCATTTGGATCAGGGATTTGAACGCTGAAGTAAGCTAAAGCAAATAGAACTGCGGCGGCAATAAAACCGAAACCCCCCAGAAATACCGTCGTTCTAATGAGCAGTTTGCGCAGCATTAGTAAAGGCTATCGTGCCGCGTAATCTTCATCCTCTAAAGTGCGGGTTTTGCGCGGCGCTTTGCGTTCTTGGCCATCGCCTAGAACAAATGAGGCACATAAGTGATTCCACGAACAACCTCGGCACACCTCAACGATGTACACCCGAAACTCACCGAATTCGTTCTCCATTTCGTGCAATTCCTGTGGAGATTTAATTCGCCCCGAATATTGGCCTAACTGCTCGCCGAAGGTATAACGAAGTTCAACTAACAAGCTTTTTTTGCACACTGGACAGTTACGGGTAGTTTTTTCGCCATGCCACTTTGCGGCGCGAAGCAGATATGGATCTGCATCGCAAGCATCTACCGTTCCTTTAAATAGAGCTAAGAGCGTGGCTCGCTTATCTAGTGAGTAGTCGATGTGCAAACGTTGAGATTTCATTAAGGCAAAGAATAAACCAACAGCTGCGACTACGCTCTTTCTTATGGATTTTGTGAGTTTGCTTAAACACCCCAGATTCTCCAGGTTGTTGGCAATTCGCTGGTCTGGACAGACCACTGACGGAATTTTCCAAAGTGCACTCGCATCCTTTGTTCTCTTTTCGCCTGAACGCCAAGCAAACGCACTAAGCGCAGCGATTGGCTTTGCCGTCGTCCTACTTCCATATTCCATTGTGGGGCCATTTGTTGGAACTTTTTTAGATCGCATTTCGCGTCAACGCGCCTTACTTTTCGCTAACCTTTTGCGATCGGCAAATCTATTAGTTGTTTCAATCCTTATTTTTAGTGGTGCGACAGGATTCGCTCTCACTGTAGTCGTCCTCATTGCCTTTGGAATCAATCGATTAATTCTTGCTGCACTTTCTGCGGGGCTTCCACTTTTAGTCGATGCCGAGTCATTGATAGTCGCAAATGCTATTGCGGTTACTGGCGGCTCACTACTTGCGGTTATCGGTGGCGGTATCGGTGTAGGCATTCGCGCACTTATTGATTCATTAGTTAATGCTAATCACGCCGATGCCTTACTTATTCTTTTAGCGAGTATTGGATATTTACTGTCAGCTTTTTTGACGGGCCGACTAAATAAATTTGAGATTGGACCAGAAAAACATAAAAAGGCGAAATCCAGTTTTTCCCAGGGATTTATTGAGATGCGCGCGGGTTTTCAATTTCTCGCAATTCATTCAGATGCCGCACGTGGAATTCTGGCGACGGCAATTCACAGAGGGGGATTGACTGCACTCACACTTACTGCGCTTTTATTGGAACGAAATACTTTTAATAACCCACTCAGCCCTGAAGCTGGTCTAGCGGGATTTGGAATCGCTTTAACCGTGGCGGGCTTAGGGCTTTTCTCGGGTGCTTTTTTAGCCCCTTACGGTGTATCTAAAGTTGGCCGTCACCGATGGATTAAATATGCAATGTTTGCCAGCGCAACTGCGCCATTATTTCTGGCGCTCTCGCATACTCAACTCGCTTTAGGTTTGACCGCGTTTTTTACCGCATTCTTTGGTCAAAACGTGAAAGTAACTAGCGACGCATTAGTTCAGTCAAAGATTGATGACTATTTCCGCGGACGAGTATTTGCCGTCTATGATGTTTTGGTCAATGGTGCAATTGTTGTAGGAGGACTCTTAGCTGCATTGTTGCTCCCAACCTCGGGAATATCTTCCCTTGTGCCTTTATCTGTAAGTGGTGCTTATCTCTTTGTCGCCCTGCGATTACTTCGAACTTCGGTCTTCCCACCACTTAAGTAGTTCGGCGCTCGCTCTCTCTTGACCAATAGGACCTTGATCCAGGCGAAGCTCCATGAGGAAATCCATCGCTGCGCCTACCTCCCGTGAAGGTTTTAAGTTAAGTAGCGCCATTACTTCTTCGCCATCTAAGTCTGGCCGGATCCTTGAAAGCTCTTCCTGCTCCATCAAAATACTGATGCGCTTTTCTAATGAGTCATAAATTCCAGATAAGCGCACCGCTTTGGCTTGATTTCGCGTAGTGCAATCGGCGCGAGTAAGTATGTGTAAATGGGTCAATAATTCTCCTGCGTCGCGAACGTATCTGCGCACAGCAGAGTCACTCCATTCGCCATCGCCATATCCATGAAAACGCAGATGTAACGCGATCAGGGTCTCAACGGCGTCGATAGTCTGGCTGTCAAAACGTAAGGCTTGCAAACGCTTCTTTGCCAGCCGTGCACCAACGACTTCATGGTGATGGAATGAAACGCCGCCGCCATCTATAAAGCTTCGTGTTTTCGGTTTTCCAATGTCATGCAAAAGCGCTGCCAACCGAATGACTAAATTTGGTCCTGAGAGCCGATCCTCTAAGGCTATTGATTGCTCTAAAACTGTTATCGAATGCTGGTAAACATCTTTGTGATGGTGATGCTCGTCAACCTCTAATTGCAGTTTTGGAATCTCAGGAATGACAATTTCTGCTAGTCCAGTATTAACTAAAATAGTTAACCCAGTTCGGGGATTTGGAGACATCAGAATTTTCACTAACTCATCACGCAC
>JANLPM010000083.1:0-6268 GCA_031367265.1 Actinomycetes bacterium | reverse complement strand
TATTAGAACTTATGTGAATGGAGTTCTAAAGCAAGAGGACAATACTAAAAACATGGAGTGGGATATGCATTACCTTGTGGCAGATATTGCGAGAACTATTACCCTGTCGCCAGGAGATATTATTTTTTCTGGAACTCCAGCTAATTCGCGGCCCGTCAATATCGGAGATGTCGTGGAAGTTGAAGTCGAAGGTTTAGGCAAGTTGACTAACCGGATAGTCGAGGGTCATTCGATTCGGGAAGAAGTTGGGGCGCAACCTACCGAGAGCGAAGAGGTTATTTCGACGGCATTAGGCGGGGATTGGGAGTTTCGTGGGATCAGAACTCCTTCTAAAGATCTATACCCCTCAACGGTAAAGGAAAGAAATGATCACAATTAAGGTAGACATGGACAAGTGTCAGCATTACGGGCAATGTGTCTACGAAGCTCCTAATATTTTCAAGTTAAATGAGAACGACAAACTTGAATATCTTGCTTCTGCAGATGAATCTGAGCGCGACAACGTGAACTCTGCTTCCGATATTTGTCCTATGCAAGCGATTCAAGTATTTGACTAGTGAAACTCAATATCGACTCATCTCCTAGGACGCTTATCGTTGGAGCGGGAATGGGCGGCCTGCGAACTGCAGAGTCGCTTCGACGGTACAAATATCCGGGTCACATCCAAATTCTCGGAGATGAGTGGCATATGCCATACAACCGGCCGCCACTTTCAAAGAGTTTATTGGCTCAAGACCAAGAGCTAGCCCAAGTGAGTTTTCCAATTAAAAGCGGTGACTTAAATACTGAATTCACTTTGGGAGATGGCGTTCGCCAGCTTTCTATGGAGCAACAAAGCGTAACTTTGCAATCTGGTAAGAAAATTGAGTTTGACTTTCTAGTAGCAGCAACTGGACTGCGTTCAAAAAAACTTGTTTTTCCGAATAATTTGCAGAGCGGAAGGTTTGCACTCCGTACTTTTGATGACGCCAAGGGGATTCGCCAAGCGGTTGGATCAGGCAAAGATGTCGTTATTCTCGGATCTGGATTTATTGGGCTCGAAGTTGCCGCGACGCTTAAGGGATTAGGGTGTCGGGTTAAAATAGTTGCGATGGAAGATATTCCATTGGGGCTCATCTTAGGTGAATCCTTCGGTGAGGAAATTCGCCGAAGACATGAAACTAAAGGTATCGAGTTTTATCTCAATAATAGAGTTACAGATTTAGTCGGTGATGGAGCAATTACTCACGTGAAACTCGCTGATGGTCAAACATTAGCCTGCGATATATTTATTGAAGCTATCGGTTCTGCTGCCAATATTGAATGGTTGGAAGGAAATGAATTGGATCTTTCTGACGGGTTATTGACTGACTCGTCGCTTCGCGGGGTTAAAAATAATGGAACTTCAGTATCGAACTTATTCGCCGTCGGTGATATCGCACGGTTTCCCAATATACGATTTGACTTGCCACCGCGTCGCATTGAGCACTGGAACATTCCTCTGGAAAGTAGCAGACGAACTGCTCGAGAGATAGTCAGACAAGTTGTTCCGGGCTCAATTGAAGGATTTGAAAGCGAGGATGGATTTAATCCGCTACCAACGTTTTGGAGCGATCAATTTGAATTTAGCATTTTGTCGTATGGAGAACCACGCCTGGCTGATGAAATTAGGCTTCTGGAGGGTAACCTTGGTGAAGAGTTCATTTTCACTTATCTGCGAGAGGGCTCATTAGTGGGAGTTGCCGGGATAGGTATGAAAAGCAAAATCAACGAGATGCGAAAAGATATTATTAAATGATGAAAAGGGTGGGCAGTGAGTTCATTTTTTGATTTAGACATCTCATTTGACGATGAGAGTGAACCCGTTGATTTATCAAAAATTCCCGCCAAAAAACTTCTTGCAGCGATAGAGGATCTGCCTACCCCCCTAAAAGAAGTAGCAATGGGAATATTGTATGAAAGGCGAACTTTTTCAGATGTTTCTCAAAAATTGGGAATACGTCAATCGGAGTTAGTTACTCGCTTGCACCGTGCTCATCTCTTTATAGCTATGCAATTGCTGAGAAACTAATGGATGAATTGCGAATCGGAGCAAACCGTAGAGAGATCCTGGAGTTTCTTTCCGAAAAAGTAGTTGCAGTGTGGGAAGGATTTGATCAGGCCAGAGAAAGTGAACCAGAGATTACTCCAGAGATAAAAAAACTATTATCTGAAGAACTACCACGAATTGGAACTGAGACGACTGAATCAATTAGTCAAAGCATAGATATTTTAGATAAGTCCATTGCACAATCCAGACCTAGATTTCTTGCCTACATCGGCTCTAGCGGCTTAGAGGTAGGAGCGATTGCGGACTTTCTTGCCTCTTCGTATGACATAAATCAAGCCGTGGACACCAGAGCCTCGACTTTACTTGAAGAGCAATCTATAAAATGGGTGGCCCAATTCATTGGTTACCCATATCCATTTGGATTTTTCACTTCGGGTGGAATGGTCAGTAACTTAACTGCCCTTGCCGCCGCCCGCAGATCAGCATTTCCAAACTCTCGCAAAGAGGGATTAAAGACGCAGACTGCCATCTATTGCTCGAAAGAGTCGCACTATTCAATTATGCGAGCGGTTGAAATTCTTGGTTTTGGTTCAGATGCTTTACGGCTCATTGCTGTCGATGACCATCACAGGATGAGAAGTAGTGAACTTGAGTTCGCACTTGAAAGAGATCTGGCGAGAGGAATTACTCCAGTAGCAATTATTGCCACGGCAGGTACAACTCTTACTGGCGCGATTGACCCCATAGAAGAGATAGCCAGTATTGCCAAGCGTTTTGGCGTTTGGCTTCACATAGATGGCGCTTATGGAATCCCAGCGTCAGGAACGAAAATGGCACCGCTGTTTAAAGGATTGCACCATGCCGATTCGATTACGATCGATGCACACAAATGGCTTTTCGTTCCGAAGTCCTGCTCTTTACTCCTTGTACGAGATCTAACGTCACTTTCCGATACTTTTTCACATGAAGAGGCATATATGCCACATGATGAGAAGAAACCTAACCCCGTTGATTTTACGCTTGAATATTCGAGACCTCTGAGGGCTCTGAAATTATGGCTAGCATTCAAGACACATGGCGCCGACGCTTTTAGAAACGCTATCGAAACTAATATTGAACTCGCGCAGATGACTTACAGGATTGCGAAGGAGCATCCAGAGTTTAATACTTTGCCCTATGCTCCTGAGCTTTCGATTGTGCCATTGCAATACGCACCCCCAGGGCGTTCGGATATAAGTTGGTTGAACGCAACTCTGTGTAAAAAGTTAATTGCTGACGGACGCTTCTATATCTCCCCAGCCCAAATAGATGGACAAACGTGGTTGCGCCCTTGTTTCACAAATTTTAGAACTACCAAAGATGACGTGCATGCTTTGTTTAAAGTAATAACTGAGCTAGGCCGCGAAATTTAGTACATCCGCCAATAGTTTACGGTAAGGGTTCGAGTTGAAACTGCGAGCACTGTAAACTTCTCACATGAATGGCTCGCTGGCTTTAGTAGGCTCTGGTGAATATCTGCCCGCGATGGCGGCCTTTGAAAAATCATTAATCGATGATGCCATCAAACATGGAAAGCAGCCCACATACATTCAAATACCAACAGCCGCAGGGCGAGAGAACACTGAGCGACTCGAATACTGGAGAGAACTCGGTCAAGCCCAAGCCCAACGCATCGGCGTCCACTCGGTACACCTACCTATTTACACCCGCGATGATGCCTTCAAACAAGAGTACATCGATGCCATTAACAACAGCGCACTCATGTATATGTCAGGGGGAGATCCACACCATCTGGCAACAACTCTGGTAGATACACCTGTCTGGTCAGCAATAGTTAGTAACTGGCAAAACGGTGCATCATTGGCAGGTTGCAGTGCCGGCGCGATGGTCTTAAGTTCGCATATTCCGAACTTTCGATTACTGAAAACCTCACCTACGGCCGGATTAAACCTACTTCCAGAGATCCGAGTAATTCCGCATTTCAATAAATTTTTCAAATGGATTCCAGAGAGTGCGGCTAAGGTTCTTTTACATGTTCCCGATGATTCAATTCTTATTGGCGTAGATGAGTTAACTGCCATCGTGAAGCGAAGTGGCGAGGAATTTTGGGTGGTATATGGAGAGGCAAAAGTGCATGTCCTTAAAGGTATGCCGGATCAGCAATTATTAAATGGCGACAAAATTCTCCTTGTGCGACCCAGCAATTAAGAGTTTACGGTGAGTAATTTACGCGGAGAAATTCTGCCTAACGTGGAGTAAATTGTGGACATGTATTCAACCGAAATAAACAATGGTGGTTGAGTCTATAAATCTGTAATTTATGGTGCTAGCGTAAGTTGTGTGACGCGAGAACTCAATACCATTCGTCTGAGGTTACGCAATTGGCAAGTGGAAGATTTGCCCGCTTGGATAGCGATGAATTCCGATCCAATTACGTTAAAATATTTTCCTCGAACTTTTACAGAAGCAGAGAGCAGAGCATCCTTTGAAAGAATCAAGAGCTTCTTGGAACTACATGAATTTGGGCTTTGGGCCGCCGAAGAAAAAGAGACCGAAAAATTCATGGGTTTCATTGGACTTTCAGAACAAAACGTCGAAGGGATTTCATTTACTCCATGTATTGAAATTGGCTGGAGGTTGGATAAAGAGTTTTGGGGCAAAGGATATGCAACCGAAGGTGCGGAGGCCGTTTTAAAGTTTGGGCAAGATTCTCTCCATCTAACCGAGATTTATTCATACACATCTCGAATTAATCTGCCATCCATTAACGTCATGAGAAAGATTGGGTTGAGAGCTAGACCAGAGTTCGATTTCGACCATCCTATGATTCCCAACGAAGATGAACTGAGAAACCACGTCGTCTATTCAACGTGAATTCGGGCGCTGATTTCGCCATATCTACTGCTAAAGGTAGAATAACCACGTGAGGGCCGATGGATTGGCCTCAGTAATACCCAAATCGTTGGATAGAGGCAAGGCCTTGAAGTGGCTGGCTTCCTAAGGAAAGTTGTTTTCGTGGCCAAGACCCAAGCACACCTCAAAGACCTGCCAGTAAAAAAGCGCGAGAACCTTCGTAACGTCGCAATTATTGCCCACGTTGACCATGGCAAAACAACCCTCGTTGATGCGATGTTGTGGCAGTCAGGTGCATTCGCCGCCTATAAAAAGCAGGGCGAAGGCCAAGAGCGCATGATGGATTCAATGGATCTAGAGCGTGAAAAGGGCATCACTATTCTGGCTAAAAACACGGCCGTTAAGCGCGGAGACACGATTGTTAACATCATCGATACACCGGGCCACGCCGATTTCGGTGGCGAAGTCGAGCGCGGATTAGAAATGGTTGATGGCGTTATTTTGTTAGTCGATGCCTCTGAAGGTCCCCTGCCGCAGACACGCTTTGTTTTACGTAAAGCCCTTGAAAAGAACTTGCCAGTTATTTTGCTCATTAATAAAGTCGACCGTCACGATTCGCGTATCGCAGAAGTTGTGAATGAAACTTATGAACTCTGTTTAGATTTAGATGCTAATGAATCGCAGATTGAATTTCCCGTTGTCTACGCATGCGCCAAAGCAGGCCGTGCATCGTTGACGCGACCAGCTGATGGCGAAATGCCAGAAGAAGAGAACCTCGACGTTTTATTTGACACAATCTTTTCTGCAATTCCAGCCCCGGTTTATCACGAAGGTGCACCTTTGCAAGCTCACGTTACTAACCTTGACTCGTCACCATTTTTAGGACGACTTGCTTTGTGCCGAGTCCGTGAAGGTGTAATCAAAAAAGGTCAATCAGTTACGTGGATTAAAACCGATGGCACGATGGAACGCGTTAAGATTTCAGAGTTATTAATTACAGAGGCGCTAGAGCGCATTCCTACACTTGAAGCGCACCCCGGCGACATAATTGCGGTGGCTGGAATTGAAACAATTACTTTGGGCGAAACTCTAGCCGATAATGAAAACCCGCAGGCGCTGCCGTTGATTATCGTTGATGAGCCATCTATTTCCATGACAATCGGAATCAATACATCTCCTTTGGCGGGGAAAAGTGGAAAACTACTTACTGCGCGCCAAGTTAAGAGCCGCCTTGATGCCGAGCTGGTTGGTAACGTCTCACTGCGCGTATTAACTACTGAGCGCCCAGATACGTGGGAAGTTCAAGGTCGCGGCGAGCTTCAGCTAGCGGTGCTTGTTGAGATTATGAAGCGCGAAGGCTTTGAATTAACTGTTGGAAAGCCACAA
>JANLPM010000079.1:0-2824 GCA_031367265.1 Actinomycetes bacterium | reverse complement strand
TATGCATTAACCCTTGGCTTTGTGAGCTGGTTCTTAGTCTCAGCGTTGGCGCCAAAGCTCAACAACATAGGTTTTAACCTGAGCAAGAAGGAGCTCTATTGGTTAGCTGCCATGCCTGGACTTGCAGGTGGCGGACTTCGTTTAATCTGGATGTTTTTACCCCCCATTCTTGGAACCCGTAAATTAGTCACATACTCAACCTCACTTCTCTTGCTGCCACTTGTTGGTTGGTCCTTTGCGGTGCGCTCTCCTTCAACACCATATTTCGCGCTTATGATTCTAGCCTTCTTCTCCGGAATCGGTGGCGGGGTATTTTCTGGCTTCATGCCGAGTACTTCATACTTTTTTCCGAAAACAAAACAGGGCTTAGCCCTTGGCCTGCAAGCCGGTATCGGTAACTTTGGTGTCAGCATTGTTCAATTTTTCACTCCAATTATCGTTGGTTCAGCAATGCTTGGTGCAACTCTGGGCGCGCCACAGCGTTTCGTAAATAACGCCAAGGGAATCGATAAATCTGTCTGGTATCAAAATGCTGGTCTTATTTGGGTTCCCTTTGTCATACTTTCAGTAATACTCTCATGGAACTTTCTAAAGAGTGTGCCCATGACTTCACGCGAAGTCAAAGATCAGCTGGATATTTTTAATAATAAGCACACATGGCTGATGACCGTGCTTTACTTCATGACATTTGGAACTTTCTCTGGTTTCTCAGCGCAATTCGGTTTACTCATTAAGAACCTCTTCGGTGAGTTTGCCAATGCACCAGACCCAGTTAAATTCGCATTCTTCGGCCCGCTGGTTGGATCCGCGGCTCGGGTTATTAGTGGGCCGATTGCCGATCGCTTAGGAGGTGGAATTCTTACCTTTGTCTCTGGAATAGGTATCGCAGTTTCAGCAGTATTTACATCTGGTCAACTATCTCCAACAAGTAGTGCTGATTTCACGCGTTTTTTCTGGGGCATGATGGCAATCTTCTTCTTTGCCGGTGTTGGTAATGCAAGTACGTTCAAGCAGATGCCAATGATCTTTGCGCCGCGTCAAGCGGGAAGTGTTATCGGTTGGACGGGAGCCATCGCTGCTTTTGGTCCATTTATCTTTGGTGTCATGCTCTCACTGGTTGCACCTAAGGGATTTTTCCAAGGTGTAGCACTCTTTGCGGTGCTTGGAAGCACCATTGCCTGGTGGTTCTACGCACGCAAATCCGCCGCCGCTAGAAGTTAAAGACTAACTCGTTATTCCGGTTGAAATTGGGCAGACTCTGTCCATGGATGTGACCAGGCTCAGCGCACTCTCTGATGCCGTTATGGATGTTGCAAAGGGTGAAGATTTAAAGAGTTCCCTTAAACGACTTATTCAGAACGCTGTACTTATTACTGAATGCACATATGGCGCACTCGGATCAATTACTGAAGATGGAGCACTTGAGGATTTCACTTACGTTGGTATCAGTGATGAAACGGCCGATGAAATAGAGAGCTATCCCGAAGGCAAAGGTCTTCTCGGACATTTGCTCTCAGTTCCGCAGCCACTTCGAGTTTCAGTGATTAGTGAACACCCCGCTTCAGTCGGATTTCCAAAGGGACATCCGGCAATGTCGGGCTTCTTAGGAGTACCAATTCGCATCCGCGAAGAGCTCTATGGAAGTATTTATTTAACGCAAAAACGCAATGGAGGTGACTTCACTCAAGAGGACGAAGAACTCGTCGCGGTACTTGCCAGTGCCGCTGGGGTGGCAATCGATAGCTATCGGGGTCATATCGCCCAAAATCAGGTGGGAGTACTCGCCGAACGAGAACGAATCGCACGTGATTTACATGATTTAGTGATTCAACGTTTATTTGCTTCCGGCATCTCGTTGCAGTCGGTTAAATCTGACCCTTCAATCTCAAGCGAAGCACTCGCAAAGATCCAACAAACTCTAGATAACCTTGATTCAACTGTCCAACAAATTCGGACGACAATCTTCGCCCTCATGGATGAGCACCCGATCCAAGACATACGTACTTTAATATTGAGCGAAGTTGCATCACTGAGCGCAGTTGCAGGATTTAAAATTTCTTACTCTTTTCTAGGTCCACTCGATACTGTTATCGGCGACGAACTTGCCAGCCAAGTCATCCCAGTTATTCGAGAACTCATAACTAATGCGATTCGTCATGCAGCAGCGACTTCTATCGATCTAGCCGTGATGGCAAATCATACGTACTGTGAAATAAGGGTCGTAGATAATGGCAAAGGGTATGTACCTGGTGAAAGAAGAAGTGGGCTCCTAAACCTTGAACGGCGCGCATTGGCTAGGGGTGGGGAGTTTGAGATTAACAAAGATTTGGTAGTGGGAACCCGAACAATGTGGCGGGCGAGTCTTTAACTTCTTCCAACTCTAAGACGAACAGCAAGACCTGCAGCTTGGGTACGACGTTCAAGACCTAACTTTCTAAGTAGTGATGAGACGTAATTCTTTACAGTCTTTTCGGCCAGGAACATATTTTTTGCAATCTCTCTATTGGTCATTCCCTCACCAATAAACTCAAAAACGCGCTGCTCTTGATCGGTTAATTCATAAATCTCACTGGCCGGATTTCTATTTTCGCGCAGTCGATTGGTCACGGATGAGATTAATTTTGTATCAAGAAAACTCTCGCCCGATGCAACTTTGCGGATAGAGGCAAGGAGTTCGAGGTAATTAATATCTTTGATGAGGTATCCAGAAGCGCCTCCAAGTACGGCTCCTAATAAGGCCTCATCATCCTGAAAGGATGTCAACATTAAAACTTTTAGCCGAGGCTTAAGGGAAATTAACTCTCGACAAAGCTCAATACCATTT
>JANLPM010000064.1:0-2523 GCA_031367265.1 Actinomycetes bacterium | reverse complement strand
CGGCTTAAAATATGGCGGTAGATACTTATCTAGCTTCTCATCTGGAATTTCTAGATGCAAAGTGTCACGGAACTGCTTTATATCTTCGAGGCTCATTTTCTTCATCTGGTGGGTTGAGTTACGACCTTCAAAAGCCGACCCCAAAGTCCAACCCTTAATTGTTTTGGCTAAAATCACGGTTGGGCGACCATTGTGTTGAACAGATGCGGTGTATGCGGCAAATAATTTCTTATAATCGTGGCCGCCGCGTTTGAGGTTCCAAATCTTTTCATCGCTCCAATCGGCGACCATTGCCGCTGTGCGAGGGTCTCGACCAAAAAAATTTTCGCGAATATATGCGCCAGATTCAGCTTTAAAGGTCTGGTAATCTCCATCGAGAGTTTCATTCATCAACTTAACTAGAGCACCCTCGCGATCTTGGGCTAATAACGGATCCCAATCTCTACTCCATACAACTTTAATAACGTTCCAACCGGCGCCGCCAAAAATTGATTCAAGCTCTTGGATAATTTTCCCATTGCCGCGCACAGGACCGTCAAGGCGCTGTAAGTTGCAGTTAATTACAAAGGTTAAATTATCTAATTTCTCGCGCGTCGCCAGCCCAATTGCACCCAGTGATTCGACTTCATCGACTTCGCCATCACCTAAAAAGGCCCACACATGTTGGTCGTTAGTATCTTTAAATCCGCGGTTATGCAGATATCGGTTGTAGCGCGCTTGGTAAATCGCATTGAGCGGCCCGATTCCCATGGATACCGTCGGGAACTGCCAGAAATTTGGCATCAAACGCGGATGTGGATAGGAGGATAGATGTCCAGATGGATGTGAGAGCTCTTGTCTAAAACCATCTAACTGTTCCTCTGACAAACGACCTTCTAGAAAAGCGCGTGCGTACATTCCAGGACTTGCATGACCCTGGAAGAAAATTTGATCTCCGCCACCAGGGTGATCCTGTCCTCGGAAGAAGTGATTGAAGCCGACTTCATAGAGCGCCGCCGATGAAGCATATGTTGAGATGTGTCCTCCAACACCAACACCGGGGCGCTGGGCACGGTGGACTAACATCGCCGCGTTCCATCGATTAATCGCCCGAATTCGACGCTCTATATTTTCATCTCCCGGAAAGGCCGGCTCATTTTCAGGTGATATTGTGTTGATGTAATCAGTCGTTCGAAGCGAGGAAAGCCCAATATTCTTCTCATGCGCGCGCTTTAACAGACTTAACATTAAATATCGCGCACGGACTGGCCCGGCATTGGCAAGGGCGGCATCAAAGGAGGCTTGCCACTCCGCCGTTTCATCCGGATCGGTATCCACCAACTGATCAATAATTTGATCAGGCGCTTCAAAATTTTCGCTCATAGCCCCTATTCTCCTCTGAAATCTCCAGTAAGTCGAAATGAAAATTTTGCTCAGGCCCTCTTGCTAAACCCTGCCAGATTCGGTGGACTTAGCAGGTGCCAGCCAGAATGGGGATAAAGAAAGGCGACCTAGTATTAGAGGTCGGTCGCAATGAGAGTAGTGACTTGAGTGTTAGAGAGCAGATTTATGCTATTACAGGCACTGATTTTTTAAATGGAGATGCTCAAGAGGTTGTCGATGCAGTCATCATATGGTGGCGTGATGGTGATGGCGATTTAGTTGATGAATTAATGGACTCGCTTACTTACTTGAGCGAAAGTGGGATGATTTGGATATTGACTCCTAAAGTGGGACGTGATGGACATGTCGAACCAAGTGATATTCAAGATGCTGCACCCACCGCAGGCTTAAGTCTCACATCAACAATTTCAATTGCTCCCGATTGGAGTGCATCGCGTCTAGTGGCACGAAAAGTGGTCAGACGGTAGATTTAACCGCATGACACAGAATACTTTACCTGTCGAAATCGGACAGGCCGCGCCAGAGTTTGAGTTGATGAATCAACACGGCGAAAAAATATCTCTTGCTTCTTTTAAAGGGGAAAAGGCGGTGGTACTACTTTTTTATCCATTCGCATTTTCTGGCACCTGCACTGGAGAGCTCTGTGCACTACGTGATGACCTCTCCGCATTTCAAAATGATGACGTGCAGTTATTGGCAATCTCATGCGATCATATGTTCTCGCAGCGGGCATTTGCCGAACAAGAGGGCTACAAATTTCCGGTATTAAGTGATTATTGGCCACATGGTGCGGTAGCTAAGTCATATGGAGTTTTTGAAGAGGCACGTGGTTGCGCTACGCGCGGAAGTTTTATAATTGATAAAGCGGGCATACTGCGCTGGCAGGTTAATAATGGCTGGGTTGCCCGAAATATAGATGATTACAAAGCCGCGATCGCGGCACTTTAAAGGCGATTTAACTATTTATACGTGCTTGAAGTAAGATTCCCCAGCACTCGTTAAGAGTGCGCGGGTGCTTAGCTCAGTGGTAGAGCGTCTCGTTTACACCGAGAATGTCGGGGGTTCGAAACCCTCAGCGCCCACACGAAGTGTGAAGGAGTTGATCATGAAAGCAAGCCCAAGTAATCAACTTCAGATTTT
>JANLPM010000051.1:0-2246 GCA_031367265.1 Actinomycetes bacterium | reverse complement strand
TGCAAACCTTGCCTTTATCTTTAAAGCCCGTCTGCAGTTACTGCGCGATATCGGTGCATCGGTTTCACCATTTAATGCCTGGCTCTTGGCACATGGTTTAGAGACGCTTAACTTGCGCATGGATCGCCATCTGCTCAACGCGCAAGAGTTAGCCGAATGGTTAGAAAAACAACCGCAGATCACCCATGTGAGTTATGCAGGGCTACCGTCATCGCCTTGGAACGCTTTGGCGAAAAAATATGCGCCTAAAGGTGCGGGCGCAGTATTTTCCTTTGAGCTCAAGGGCGGTGCGCCAGCGGGCCGTAAATTCGTTGAGGGCTTAAAACTCTTTAGCCACGTTGCCAACATTGGCGATGTTCGATCTCTCGTCATCCACCCGGCCTCAACGACGCACTCACAGCTCAGTCCGGATGAACAGATTAAAGCTGGAATTACCCCTGGCATGGTGCGTGTGAGCATTGGGCTTGAAAATATTGAAGATATTAAAAACGATATTAAGCTGGGATTTGCCGCCGCTCAATAAGTAAGGGACCGACTACACATGAACGCTTAATCTTGATCTAATGCTTTCATCCAAAGTTTTCGCTAACGAATTGGAAAAATTCTGAACCAGCACCTCATCATCCTCGTTAAAAGGCAGGCCATTTAATTTTTCACTTAAGTAAATGCGTCCATACATATAACCCCCATAGAAAATTGGCACAGCGAGCAGTGATTTCATGGGAGGGTAGCCGGGCGGGAATCCAGTATTCCGTGGATCTTTAGACATATCTTCAAGGCGTATGCCGGCATTCTCAAGACTCACTCCTTCGAGCAGACCCCGTCCCTCTGGCAGTATCCCGATTGATTTAACTATTTCCGGAGTGATGCCAGTGTGGATGAAATACTTGAACGTTTTTCCTGATTCATCTGAGTCATCGAGAATCCCGATAGCACCATAGCGAACTCGTATCAGATTGGCGAGTGCCTCAATGTCAATTTGCAGCAAATATCTTTCGTTTGAAGTGAGTCCCAATCCGACTAGCAATTTTAAAAGAGCCTTAATCATATGAGTTTTTTCTGCCCTCCTAACTAAAACTGCGCAAATTGACCAAAAGTGGGGCAACATTGAATTAGAAGTTGTTATGAGACTTTTAGTTAAGAACCAAGGCGTGGGTGAATTTGCAGGCAAGAAACCTTTTCTGCGCGCCACAAAGGTTTCTTGCCCAATCAACGACCCACCTATCAACATCTAGAGCCTTCCCCTTCAAAAATGGTTGCGCGGTGAAATGACCAGATTTATGCTAAGCAGCACCACTGTCCGCCACCAGGGGCTTGAGCTGTCACAACTTTTTTACTAGCTGCGCCAGCGGGCAGTGCAGGAGTTACGGCCAAGAACGCAACGGTCAGGACTACGGCAATTATCTTCTTCACAATTTCCCCCTAATAGTCTTTACATTCTGTAAAGATTGTTTGTAAGATATACCAAACCAGAGAGAAAAGGAAGCCCTATGGATTTTGGCGCCAGGTTAAGAAATCTGCGCGGGGCGGCTGGTCTAACCCAAGCCGAGTTAGCCGACGGTATTTCGGCGGCCAGTTATATTTCACTATTGGAAGCTGGAAAGAGGAAGCCAAAGCCGGAATTAATCGGCCAATTTGCTTCTCGCTTGGGTGTGACTGTCGCAGAGTTAACCATTGATCAGAGAGATCAAGAGGTTGACTGGACTTTAAATGTGGCTCAGGTTGCTCTAAGTTCTGGCAATCTGGCTGATGCCGAAGATTACGCCAGACGAACTATTGAATCGAGTAGAGGTCATAACGGCGCCAGACTGGCCGCCTCGGTGGTGCTCCTCCAGGTGCGGATTCGACAAGGTGAAGTTGAGGGCATTTTGGATGAACTTGAACGCCTCTTTGATGATCATCCCCAAGCGGCTCCGGATCTCCGTGCCCGTATCGGAAATGAAATTGTTGGATTCTGCTTTCGATCTGGGAATCTCGGAATAGGGACTCAAAGAGGTGAGGAAATGTTGCGGGAGTTTGCAACCGCTTGGCCCGAAACAGAGGTCGTTGAACTGCTCTGTCTTGTAGCAAGTTGTCACTACCACCGCGGCGACACTCAGCGAGCATCCGAATTAGTTGCACGCGCATTGGAACTGGCCGAGAAATGCAAATCGCCTAAGGCGATGGTTCAGTCACAGTGGCAGTCGTCCATGCTGGCAGAGAGCCACGGTGACTTAACTCTGGCCCTTAACCACATCACAAATGCG
>JANLPM010000002.1:0-1591 GCA_031367265.1 Actinomycetes bacterium | reverse complement strand
GCGGCATTACACCAAACGGCCAGCCATTGTTGTCTTTGAACATAGCTACCACGGACGCACAAATTTAACTATGGCTTTGACCGCTAAGAACATGCCATATAAAGAGGGCTTTGGTCCCTTTGCACCCGAGATTTATCGCGTTCCAATGCCTTATTCATTTCATTGGGTAGGAGATCAAGCAACAATTGCCGAAGATGCAATTGAGATGGTAATTAACAAGATTGATAAAGAGATTGGTGCACACAACGTCGCCGCAATTTTAATCGAACCAATTCAAGGCGAGGGTGGATTCATCGTTCCGCCTAAGGGATTTATGCCTGCGCTGGCTAAATACTCAACCGAGAATGGCATAATTTTTATCGCAGATGAAGTTCAAACTGGCTTTGCTCGTACTGGCCATATGTTTGCGGTAGAAGATGAGAATGTGATTCCAGATATCGTTGTTACAGCTAAGGGGATTGCCGGTGGTTTGCCACTTGCAGGCATCACTGGTCGCGCCGAAATCATGGACTCGGTTCATGCCTCTGGCTTAGGTGGCACTTTTGGTGGAAATCCAATCTCATGTGCAGCTGCCCTTGGAGCCCTTGAGACGATGGAGGTTGAAAACCTGGTCGCACGCGCGCAACACATTGGAGAAATTCTGGGAGAATCACTTCGTGCTTTGCAGATGAAATATCCGATCATCGGTGAAGTCCGTGGACGCGGCGCGATGCAGGCGATTGAATTAGTAGAAGCAGGGACAAAAAATCCAAATACTGCCGCGATGAATGCAGTAGTTAAATACTGCCAAAGCAAAGGTGTACTAGTACTAACAGCTGGAACTTATTCAAATGTGATTCGCTTTTTGCCTCCACTAGTTATTACCGATGAACTGTTACTTGATGCAATGAGCGTACTGGAAGCGGGATTTGCCTCGCTTTAACTAATGATTTTGTTGTAGCGAAATAAGTCGCTCTGATTTACTTCTGGCCAATCTCGCGCGCTTGCTCGTACCCCATGTGTCGTGAAGGCGTTAATCTTAATTCTCACTGTGGGATTGATACTTTTCAACCACGCTGTGGTCCGAATTAACTCTTCATTTGAGTCATTCTGGCCGGGCACTAGCAATAAACGAACTTCAAATAGTTTATTAATGGAGTCTAAATATTTAATGGAGTTTAAAACAAGTTCATTGGAGCTTCCAGTTAAAGCGATGTGCTTGACATCATCTAGAACTTTGAGATCTACCATTACAGCATCAGTAAAAGGCGCGAGTAAATCCCAAATCTTTTGCGGAGCAGCTCCATTGGTATCTATAAAAGTAGTTAGCTGTGAAAATTCACGGTGCTCTTTAATCTCTTTAAAAAGTTGCAAGACAAATTCTGGTTGGAGCGTAGCCTCACCGCCTGAAACAGTGATGCCAGAGATATATGGCATGGCAAAACGAATCTGTGCTAGAACTTCTGCGACACTCATCTGCTTTGCTTGCGGTGTATGTAGCGGGATAGTTTGTGGGTTATGGCAGGCCAAACAGTTAAAGTTACAGCCCTGTAAAAAGAGAACAAATCGATTTCCTGGACCATCGACCCAGGAAAAGGGAATGATGCTAGCT
>JANLPM010000295.1:0-2442 GCA_031367265.1 Actinomycetes bacterium | reverse complement strand
ATTGCGGCAATGAGCGGTGGTGTTGATTCTGCAGTAGCCGCGGCACGCGCTGTTGAGGCTGGCCATGAGGTAATCGGAGTGCATTTAGCGCTTTCGGCGAATCCCCAAAAATATCGCTCAGGTGCGCGTGGCTGTTGCACTATTGAAGACTCTCATGATGCGCGCCGCGCCGCCGATGTCATCGGAATACCTTTTTATATATGGGATATGGCCGAAGAGTTTCACGATGGAGTCGTTGAGGATTTTTTAGCTGAGTATTCAGCTGGCCGTACACCTAATCCATGCTTGCGTTGCAATGAGAAAATAAAGTTTGCCGCCGTTCTAGATCGTGCGCGCGCAATGGGTTTTGATGGTGTCGTAACAGGTCACTATGCACGCATTCAAATGAGTGAAAACGGAAAGACTTTACATCGCGCAATCGACCACACAAAGGATCAATCCTACGTATTGGCGGTATTAACAACTGAGCAAATTGCAGGCGCGATATTTCCACTTGGAGATACAACAAAAGTTGATATTCGCAAAGAGGCTGAAGTTCGTGGATTGGCTGTGGCACAAAAGCCAGATAGTCACGATATTTGTTTTGTTCCATCGGGTGATAATGCTGGCTGGCTACGTGATCGCTTAGGAAGTGATGTCGGTCCTATCGTCGATCAAAACGGAGTTAAAATCGGTGAACACAAAGGTGCATACACCTACACAATCGGCCAACGAAAAGGTTTAGGACTAACAATTCCAACAGCCGATGGCTCACCACGATTTGTACTCAAGATTGAACCTGTTACAAATACGGTTGTAGTCGGGGCACGTGAAGATTTAGCGATTACAACTATGCGCGGAGAGAGGCCTGTGTGGTGTGGGCCTGCCGTAGATTCGGGTTCTCAATCGGGATATGTCCAAATTCGAGCACATGGAGCTGCGCTCCCCTGTACATACACAGTAGAAAACGATCTGCTCGTTGCCACTTTAGAGTCGCCACTTTTAGGTCTTGCAACTGGCCAAGCAATGGTTATTTATGATGGAGATCGAGTGGTTGGTTCGGCGACAATCTGCGAGACCGAATAAGTGAGCAATCAATCCCGCCATCGCATGGATGAACTCACCACGCAAATCCGTGAACACCAGTTCAAATACCATGTTTTAGATGCACCATCGATTTCAGATGCCGAGTTCGATTCTCTGCTACGCGAATTAACCGCTCTTGAAGCTAAGCACCCTGAGCTTCGTGAAGCAGATTCTCCCACCCTAGGCATTGGTGGGGGATTTGCAACTACATTTACTCAACACAATCACATTGAAAAAATGATGAGTTTGGATAACGTCTTCGATATTGACGAATTAACTTCGTGGTTTGATCGAGTCGAAAAGGAAATCCAACATCCACAGTATTTGTGTGAACTTAAAGTGGATGGCCTTGCGATTAATTTAACATATAGAAATGGAGTATTGGTAAGGGGGCTAACGCGGGGCAACGGTGTTACTGGCGAGGACGTCACCCTTAATGTAAAGACGATAAAGAATTTGCCACATGTGCTGCACGGTCAAAAACCCCCCGCGCTGATTGAAATTCGCGGGGAAGTCTTTTTCCCGCTTAAAGCCTTTACTGAACTCAACGAGAGCTTGGAAGAGTTAGGGAAACCCCTTTTTGCAAATCCCCGAAATGCCGCCGCTGGATCGCTTCGACAAAAAGATCCTCGAGTAACGTCAGGTAGACCGCTTTCAGTGATTGTGCATGGTGTCGGCGCGCGTGAGGGAATTGAGTTCGATTCGCAGAGCAAGGCTTATCTTGTCTTAAAGAAGTTTGGACTTCCAACTAGTAATCGCTTCTCTGTATGTGCAACCCGTACAGAAGTCGAAAAATATATTGAATATTATGGACTGCACCGCCACGACGTAGAACATGAAATAGATGGAGTAGTTATAAAAGTCGATTCTATGCTTGACCAAATTCAATTGGGTTTTACTTCACGGGCCCCAAAGTGGGCAATTGCATTTAAATATCCGCCAGAGGAAACCACAACCCGCCTCCTTGATATCAAGGTAAGTGTTGGACGTACTGGTCGAGTCACACCTTTTGCTTTCATGGATCCAGTTAAAGTAGCGGGCTCAACGGTTACTAATGCCACTTTGCATAATGCGGCAGAAATTGTGCGCAAAGGGGTTTTAATCGGTGACATCGTGGTCATTCGTAAAGCTGGTGATGTAATCCCCGAAGTCCTTGGCCCAGTTATCGAACGACGCTCTGGCACTGAAATTGCATTCGTCATGCCTACTCACTGCCCCGAATGCGGATCGGAGCTACGAGCAATGTCAGCGGGTGATGTTGATATCCGCTGTCCTAATTCCCGAAATTGTCCGGCTCAGTTGCGTGAGCGAATTTATTACATCGGTTCGCGCGCAGCCCTCGATATAGATGTTCTGGGTTATGAAGCCGCAAACGCA
>JANLPM010000184.1:0-2548 GCA_031367265.1 Actinomycetes bacterium | reverse complement strand
CTTTTTATGGTTTATATGCCTTGCAGCATCGAGGTCAAGAGTCTGCTGGAATTGCAACAAGTGATGGCCAGCGCATACTTGTTTATAAAGATATGGGTCTGGTTTCACAAGTCTTTACTGAAAGCGATCTTGCAACACTTCCGGGTGATCTAGCTATTGGACATTGTCGATACAGTACAACGGGCTCTAGTACTTGGGTAAATGCGCAACCTACTTTGCGCCCAACTAAGTACGGGACACTAGCTTTAGCCCATAACGGTAATTTAACAAATACAGGAGAGCTTGCCGAACTCGTTCAAAAATTAGAGCCAAGCGTTGGCCGTGATCACGGAGCCACGACAGATACCGAAATAATGAGCGCACTAATTTCTTTGCAAAATGAAAAGAATGTTGAAGCCAGCGCAATGTCGGTCCTGCCTCAGTTAGAAGGCGCATTTTCTTTAGTCTTTATGGATGAGCACACACTTTATGCAGCGCGTGATCGCCATGGAGTTCGCCCGTTAGTTCTTGGTAAATTAGAAACTGGCTGGGTAGTTGCATCAGAGAGTGCGGGATTAGATATTGTAGGCGCCGCATTTGTCCGTGAAATCGAACCCGGTGAGTTCATTGCCATCGATGAAAACGGTGTTCGCTCAAAACGCTGGGCCGTAGCCGAACCTAAGGGTTGTCTCTTTGAATATGTCTACCTCGCCCGTCCCGATACAACAATTGCTGGCAAAGGAATTCATGCAACCCGTGTCGCCATCGGTGTTCGACTAGCTCAAGAGGCACCAGTAGAAGCTGATTTAGTTATTCCTGTTCCAGAGTCTGGAACTCCAGCCGCTATCGGATATTCTAAAGGCTCGGGAATTCCATTTGGAATTGGCTTAGTAAAGAACTCGTATGTAGGACGAACATTTATTCAGCCATCCCAAACGATTCGCCAGTTAGGAATTCGTTTAAAGTTAAACCCACTTCGCGAAATTATTGAAGGCAAACGAATTGTTGTGGTTGATGATTCGATTGTGAGAGGAAACACGCAACGTGCAATTGTGCGCATGCTTCGCGAAGCAGGCGCGCGCGAAATCCATGTACGTATATCTTCGCCGCCAGTTAAGTGGCCATGTTTTTACGGCATCGATTTTGCAACTCGTGCTGAATTAATTGCTAGTGGACTCGAGGTTGAAGAGATCCGTCGCTCAATTGGCGCTGATTCACTTGGTTATGTCTCACTTGAAGGCCTTATTGAATCGACCCAGATTGAGGATAAAAAGCTCTGTTCTGCTTGCTTTACCGGCGTTTACCCCATTCGAATTCCTGCCGATATGTCTGAAGGCAAAATGCGACTGGAAATAACGGAAGTACATGGTCACTAAATGAGTACATATAAAGATTCTGGTGTCGATATCGATGCGGGGGATCGCGCTGTCGAGCTTATGAAAGCGTCCATCGCGAAAACTTCACGTCAAGAAGTGATGGGTGGTATCGGTGGTTTTGCCGGACTCTTTGATGCAAGCGCGCTCAAAAGTATGAAGAGACCATTGCTTGCGACATCAACGGATGGAGTTGGAACTAAAACTGAGATCGCGCGGGCAATTGGCAAGTACGACACAATTGGAGAAGATTTAGTTGCCATGGTCGTTGATGATTTAGTTGTGTGTGGAGCGCAACCTCTATTTATGACCGATTACATTGCCGTTGGAAAAGTCATCCCAGAGCGTATCGCCGAAATCGTTGCTGGAATTGCGAACGGTTGCGTCAAAGCAAACACTGCGCTGATTGGTGGCGAGACGGCAGAGCATCCAGGTCTACTTGAAGCAGATGAATTTGATATTGCAGGAGCAGCAACTGGAGTTGTCGATGCCGAAAATCAACTTGGTGCACATTTAGTTAAAGCCGGTGACGTTTTAATTGCCATGCCCTCAAGTGGTTTTCATGCAAATGGTTTTTCTTTGATTCGCCGAATTATTGAAACTAAAAAACTCTCACTTGATGCCCATGTAAGTGAATATGGGAAAACTTCTGGTGAAGTATTTCTGACCCCTACCGAGATTTATGCCCTCGATTGTTTGGCACTTATTAAATCTATGCCCGGCGCGATTCGTGGCTTTTCTCATATAACCGGCGGCGGAATCGCAGAGAATACCGCGCGCGTAATTCCCGGACATTTAACCGCTATTTTTGATCGCTCTACGTGGTCGCTTCCCATCGAGATGGAGTTCATGGCCAAGGTCGGTGGAGTCGCGCCCGCCGATATGGAGCGGACCTGGAACTGCGGAATCGGCATGGTCGCTATTGTCTCCTCAGATTCAGCTGATTTAGCTCTCGCCTCTTTAGCGGCCAGAGGGATGAAAGCTTGGGTCGCCGGCGTTGTTAGTGCCAGAATAGGCTCAAATCCGGGGTCGACTTTGGTTGACGCGTACCGAGCGCGCTAATCTAGGCATCTGAGGAACACACATAAGTAAGGAGGTCGCTTTATGGGTCGCGGCCGAGCCAAAGCAAAACAGACCAAAGTTGCGCGGGACTTAAAGTACAACGCGCAGGACATGGATCTAGATCGATTAACGAA
>JANLPM010000224.1:0-3219 GCA_031367265.1 Actinomycetes bacterium | reverse complement strand
GACGCAAAACCTGAAACTCAAAGTGATGAGACTGTCGCCGGCTTAGGTGTTCGGGTAATCGTTAATGGTGCGTGGGGCTTTGCTTCCTCGCCTGAGATTTCAATTGAGGCAGCAAAAAAATTGGCACACACTGCAGTTGCAATGGCTAAAACTTCCAAGCCACTGTCAACTGAATTTGTTAACCTTGTAAGCGAACCTATATATACCAACCAGACATGGGTCTCTGACTATGAGATAGATCCATTTACAATTTCGGATTCTGATAAAAAAGAGCGCCTTGCGCATTTGAGTAATGAACTTCTCAAGGCTGACATTGTTAATCACACATCGGCGCATGCGATGTATGTCAAAGAGCAGAAACATTACGCCGATTCTTACGGCACAAGTACTACACAGCAACGCGTGCGCATGCAAACTCAAATCGAGGCGATTTCAATTGGCACGGGCGGTTTTGAAGCTATGCGCACATTGGCACAACCTGCCGGCTTTGGTTGGGAGTGGATGGGAAACAAGCATTGGGATTGGGATTCTGAAATTGCGGAGTTGCCAGAATTATTGGCTGAAAAAACTAAGGCGCCTTCAGTAGAGCCTGGACGCTATGACATTCTGGTACATCCATCAAATCTTTGGCTAACTATTCACGAATCTATCGGCCATGCAACTGAGTTAGATCGTGCCATTGGTTATGAAGCTAACTATGCCGGAACTTCTTTTGCTACACCCGATAAGTTAAATTCTTTGCAATACGGATCTGCCTTAATGAATATAACTGGGGATCGAAATACCGCTCATGGGTTAAGCACTGTTGGCTTTGATGACGAGGGCGTTGCGGCCCAACAATGGGAGATCATTAAAGATGGCATATTAGTTGGCTATCAGCTAGATCGCCGAATCGCTGCGCGCGTTAACCGCGATCGCAGTAATGGCTGTGCCTTTGCCGACTCCCCGGCGCATGTCCCGATTCAGCGAATGCCAAATGTTTCCTTAGCCGCTAACCCAGTGGGGCCAACGTATGACGAGATGGTTTCATCGATGGAAGATGGAATTATTATTAAGGGCGATAAGTCTTGGTCGATTGATATGCAGCGCTATAACTTTCAATTCACTGGCCAGCAGTTCCATCGTGTTAAAAGTGGAAAAATCGTAGGTCAATTAAAAGATGTCGCTTATCAAGCAACAACCACGGATTTCTGGGGTTCAATGAAAGTTGTAGGTGGCCCTTCTACATACGTATTGGGTGGCGCCTTTAACTGTGGAAAGGCTCAGCCTAGTCAAATAGCGGCAGTTAGCCATGGATGCCCAGCGGCCATCTTCGACAAAGTAAATATTCTCAATACCGTTGCGGAGGCCGGAAAATGATTTCTGCGCAAGAGTTAATAGAAAAAATTACGTCGTCGGCAACATGTGAAGATTGCATTGTTGTCGTAAAAGATAAGACCCAAGCTAATTTGCGCTGGGCGGGCAGTACGCTAACAACTAACGGTGTCATCCAAGAACGAAGTGTCACGGTCATTGCATTTGTGGCTGCCGACGGCGCTTTGGCATCGGGTGGAGTCACTCGTACTGATGTAACTCTGGCCGATATCCCAACGCTTTTGAGCCAAGCAATAGCTGCAGCTAAGGCTGCCGGCAGGGCCGAAGATTACGCGCCACTGGCTACAAATCTTGCTATCGGAGATTGGAACGCTTCGCATGTTCCAACTGGACCAGAAGTATTTTCGGCATTTGCGCCCGCCCTTGGCGACATGTTTTCTCGTTCCGTCGCCGATAAAATAGAGCTCTTCGGTTACGCCGAACATACTCATGAAACGACGTGGATTGGTTCAAAGGGAGGCCTACGTCTTCGCAAAGATAACCCCGTCGGCCGGGTAGAGATGACTGGAAAATCTCACGACCGAACGCGTTCGACATGGAACGGGGTTGAAACCCGTGATTTTAAAGACGTCTCTGTGGCTTCTATCGATGCACACATACGCCAGCGTTTAACTTGGCAGGGAACGAAGGTAGATATGCCTGCAGGTCGATATGAGACGATCTTGCCATCGGGCTCGGTCGCCGACATTTTTACGTACATGTTGTGGGTATCGGCGGCTCGTGATGCACATGAAGGTCAATCTGTATTTTCTAAAAAGGGCGGCGGGACTCGCGTCGGAGAAAAGCTATCGAACGTTGGCTTTCAGTTCTTTAGCGATCCCGAGTATAAACAGCTTCCTGCAGCTAACTTCGTTGGAACGCCAGTTAGCTCGCCTTATTCATCGGTCTTTGATAATGGTCAACCAATTAAACGTGTGGATTGGTTCAAGGATGGTGTTTTGCAATCTCTGATCCAGACTCGCGCAAGTGCGGCGCTTACAAAACTGGATTTCACTCCTATTGGTGAAAATGCAATTATGAGCGTTGATGGCGGTTCGGGAACTTTAGAAGATCTGGTCAAGAAGGTAGATAACGGGCTCTTGCTTACAACTTTCTGGTACATCCGCATGGTTGATCCAAACTCATTATTACTAACGGGTCTAACGCGAGACGGTGTTTATCACGTTAAGGGCGGCGAAGTCGTTGGTGCGACGAACAACTTCCGCTGGAACGATTCTCCGGTCTCAGCGTTAAATCGCATCGTGCATGCAGGTGCAACGCAATGGACTCAACCCCGTGAATGGGCTGGTGATATGGCAAATATGGCAACTCCACCACTCGTGATTAAGGATTTCAATATGTCGACAGTGAGCCCTGGAAGTTAAGAACTAATAACGCCAGTGGCAAGCAGTACCAAAAGAAGGCTACCTAATACAACGCGATAAATAATAAATGGCATGAAACTTTTGGTAATTACATATTTAATCAACCATGCGATGACGGCATAACCAACGACAAATGCGATCGTAGTTGCAATCAACGTTTGGCTGAGCGAAAAAACCTGTACTCCAGCGGTGTCGCCGATGGCCCCTTTGAGTTCGTACAGGCCACTCCCAAAAACGGCAGGCAAAGCCAATAGAAATGAGTAGCGCAAGGCGGCCTCACGACTATAGCCAAGCAAGCGACCCATTGCGATCGTCGCTCCGGAGCGTGAAACACCTGGCATTAGGGCAAGTGATTGGGCTAACCCATACAAAATACCGTGAGTGGAAGTTAAATCTTTTAAACCACGGGTATTTTTACCGTAATAGTCGGCAAAACCGAGGATGATACCAAAGACAATCATCACTGTAGCAATCAACCATA
>JANLPM010000201.1:0-8433 GCA_031367265.1 Actinomycetes bacterium | reverse complement strand
CGCAGTTTTAGCCAGCGCCTTGTTTTCGGTGATTACCTGATCGTAAATATCTAAAGTTCCCCGGGCAGTTGCATCCCAGCCAAAATGTGAAGCATGCTCAATTGCTCCAACTGAAAGCAGAACACGGCGTTGCGGTTCTTGCAGTAAACGTGCCATTACAGAAGACCAAGCTTTAGGATCATGGCCATCAACTAAAACTCCAGAAATACCATCGGCAATTGCCGTACGTAATCCACCCACTGCCGTAGCAATCACTGGAGTGCCACAGGCTTGGGCTTCAAGTGCAACTAAACCAAAACTCTCAGAATAACTTGGGACGCAGACTAAGTCCGCTGCGCGATACCACTGAGGTAGATCAGCACGTAACACTGGAGGCGTGAAATGGACTACATCATCGATTCCAAGCCAAGAAACTAACTCTTTTAAGCGTTCGACCTCTTCAGTGTTAGCACCCGATGCTCCACCGATAATATTTACCATCAACTTTGGGCGCAGAATCGGAGAGTGTTTGACAAGTTCGCAAACGCTTCGAATCAATACTTCGGGACCCTTATGAGGTTGGATGCGCCCGACAAAGGTGATGACTAAGGCGGCCTGATCAATGCCAACACGACTACGTGCCGCTTTGCGACCATCGCCCGGAGTAAAGGTAAACAGATCCACTCCGGGATTTACTACGTGAACCCTGTCAGGGCAGGCATCATAAAGTGAGACCAGGCTTGCCGCTTCCGAATCTGTATTTGCAATTAATGCATCAACTGCGGCAGCGACTTGCGTTTCACCTTGCACACGAATCATTGGCTCTGGAATCTCTCCCTCCGCCAAATTCAGATTCTTAACCCGTGCCATCGTGTGCATCGTATGAATGAGGGGAATTCCCAATGTTTTAGCGGCGAGCATCGCAACTTTCCCCGAAATCCAGTAATGAGAATGGATCGCGTCATAATTTTCAGTCTCTAGAATTTTTAAGAATTCTTTTGATAAACCAACTATGTGCGCAGGGAGTTGCTCTTTGGTTAATGGGCCGTGCCCACAGTCAAAGTAGCGCACTCGAACGCCTTTAGATATTTCTATGATCTCAGGAGAACTTTTTTCGGTACGACGTGTAAAAATATCCACTTCAACACCCATAGCAGCCATGCGTTGAGCCGATTCGAGTACGTAAATATTCATACCTCCGGCATCACCAACTCCCGGTTGATCAAGTGGGGAAGTATGCACCATCACTGTTGCAATGCGGCCATTCATTACTTAAGAGTAGAGCGTGTTAGAACGTTGCGCGAATGGAGCCAACGATGGACTCACCTCCATAGGTTTTTTCCAACTCCTTATCGACATTCACGCCTAAAAACCGCAAACCCGCTATTGGTATCGCCATTCGTGGAACGCCCAGCGAGATCATTTAATCACTCTGACGCTCAAGTGATGACCAAATATGGGCTTGCAACTCTTGCTCCCCAGTTGCCATGTCATAAGCAAAAAAGAGTTCACCTTCAACGAGCCCATACAATCGAACACCTTCGGTAACTATCTTTGCCGTTGGCGCTGAATATCCTCTGTCTAAAACAATTTGTATTTTCGGACCGTCGTAATGCCCGACCCAGCCTTCAGAAATCCCAGTGTTATGGGACATGACAACTTCCAAAGAATTATTGGGTTTAATTCGCCAGAAACCCGTTTCAGAGCCACCTGGGCGAAGAATTTCGCCATCGCTATCTAAAATCCATGAACGTGAATAATAATTAAGAAAGGGGCGACCATCGTGATTAAAAACAACTTCTTGCGCAAAATCAAATGCTTCGATGGTTGGATAATCTCCATGTCCCTTTCCGCGCCATGTTCCTACCAGCCAAGCCAAAGGGTTTAAATCAGGGTGCAGACCTTCAGGGATTGTAAAAACCATTTATGGGCGTTCCCGAAAAGGTGAGGTTCGGCGGGCTTGGGATTGGCGACCTCTGAAGGCGTAAATGATGAGTGCAATACCGATCGTGATTGCGACCAAGCCAATGATTATTGAAGTAACAAGCTCCATATATCAAGCCTACCGCGCTTAAACAATGCTGTGCTGGGAAGCTGGTACTCCGTTAACACTGAGTATGGCCTCAAGTGGTGTATTTCGCTTTATAACTGCCAGGGCAATAGTTCCAAGCTCATGATGGCGGGCAACAGTGCCGAGAAAACCAACGCGGACACCATTATTTTCGACTGCGCTTCCAGTTGCAGGAAAAGCAACATCACTACCATCTAAGTGCAACATTACTAAACGACGTGGCGGATTTCCTAAATTAAATATCTTTGCCACAGTCTCTTGACCGCGGTAACAGCCCTTATTCATATGCACTGCAGAATGTAAGACACCAATTTCATTGGGTATGGTCTTGTGGTCAGTCTCAAAACCAATTCTTGGGTGCCCCGCAGCGACGCGTTCTGCATCTAAAACCCACGTTCCAACTTGTGTTGCAACTTCATTAAATTTTATTCGCACTTCTGGAAGTTCATTTCGTGGGATTATGACAAATGGCCCACCTATATCAGTTGTTAAACCTGGAGTTCGAAGCACACAAAATTCATCCGACACATCTCGCACCTCGACACGGAGCATGAACTTCATCTTCGTCAAATATGTAAGTAAGTCATCAGAGTAGCTGGGATCTAAAACTAAATATGACGTCGTGCCATCATCAACAAGATTAAATTGATACTCAATATGTCCTTGGGCATTCAAAATCATCCCGGCTCTCCAGATTCCAGGAGTTAAATCATTGAGAAACTGGGTTGTTAAATCATGCAACCATTTCAAGCGATCTTCGCCACTTACAGCGATAATCTTTAAATGAGAAAGATCTGACCAAGCAGTCCCGGCTTCAAGAGCGCGTGCCTCTTTTGTGGGCTCACCAAAGTGCCAGATGGCACCTTTATCAACGCCCTCTTCAACTATTACTGCGCTCATTGACAGTCGGTGCAAGTTCCATAGATTGCAAAGTGCATGACGTCGGTTTTAAACCCATAATCATCGGCCAAGGAGTTAACGAAGTTAGCGGCGACATCAATTGGTGCATCTCCAATAGATCCACATTTTCCACAGACAAGGTGTAAATGTGTCAGCTCCTCAGCTGCATGATAGGTAGCCCCACCATGACCTAAGTGTGTGTGCAGCACAAGGCCCACATTTTCAAGGGTTTCTAAATTGCGATAAACCGTTGAAAGATTAATTCCCGGATGTGTAAGCCGTACCTTTTCTGCAATCTCTTCTGGTGTTGAGTGTCCTAAAGCGCGAACGGCAGCTAAGACAAGTTCACGTTGAGGGGTCAGTCGCAGCCCTTTTTCATGAAGTTCGTGTTTCTTAGCCATGCGTCAATCTTATGCGAAGGAGGAGCAAGTAGAGTTCACACCCGAGACAGTAGTTAAATACCGCGTTCAAAAACGCCGCAGTCAGAGCAAAACTTACGGCGATGGTGAATAGTGGAGATATACCAACGCTAGCCCCTGCGATTGCCGTTAGAGCAAATAATAAACCGACACTTTGCGCAAATTGTGGTGGACGAATGTCCTCAAGGATGGGTGTGCCTTTGAGTCGAGGTTTAATGTACTTTCGAAAAATATAGGCATATGGAGTGAACTGTGGCCCTCGGATTGCCCCAATTGAAAATACAACTGCTTGGGCAATTATAAGCCAAAGATTTGATGTCACAAGAGCAATGGATAAAACTAATGAAGTTAAGGCTGCCGAAAAGCGAGGCCCTCTAGCGTCAATTGATTGCGTGGATATTTTATTTTTTAGAACTTCGGTCATGAACTATTCCTTTGTTAGTTGAATGGATAATTGTTTTTAAATTACAACAATTACATTCGACACAAAGTGCCAGCTAGGCGACCGAAATCAATTACTCGGCGCTTAGTAAAATCGCTGGCTAAAGACATGGAAAAAGAATAGAGAGTTAAGGTGATTTATGCGAGTTGCGAACTATTCGCGTAAGGCCGCAAGCGCAGTGATGACTTGCTCACGTTTAGGAGCCCCAACTGCACGACCTATTTCTCTCCCAGCCGAATCGAGAATTAAAGTTGTTGGGGTGCTTAAAATATTTAACTTTCTAACTAACTCTAATTGCGTTTCGGCATCAACTTCAATATGGGCAACATCGTGCATGTCTTTGACAATGTTTTCAAGCAGTAGCCGCGTAGCCCTGCATGGCGTACAAAATGCTGAGGAAAACTGCACCAACGTCGCTCGAGATCCGAGGGCTGCTCCGACCATCGATTCTGTAATTATGGCCGCTCCTGATTTGACTTTAACAACCCCGCGCGAGCGCTGATACCAAAGACCATAGG
This sequence comes from Actinomycetes bacterium, assembly GCA_031367265.1. GTDB lineage: Bacteria > Actinomycetota > Actinomycetes > Nanopelagicales > Nanopelagicaceae > Planktophila. Next base: position 4,104 of record JANLPM010000201.1, on the reverse strand, counting down.
CACTAGCTGACCCAAGAACGATGATGAGTGGAAGTAATGATTTCACGAAGGTAGTCTGTACCAATGGCCAAAGTGTTGCTACTTACAAACACACCTGGGGCGAGCGCTGAAGTTCTTCCTGCACTTGGTTTGCTTGCGCATAACGTTCGCATCTTGCCGGCAGAAGCCAGTATTCTCGTAAATATTCCTGACGTAGATGTAATACTCGTTGACGCACGTCGCGATTTACCTGGCGCTAAATCTCTTACCCGATTGTTAGCAACTACTGGCCTCGGCTGCCCGATCATTGTTATCGCTACTGAGGGAGGTTTGTCTGCCGTAAGTGCCGATTGGGGTATCGATGATGTTTTACTCGATACTGCAGGTCCAGCCGAAGTCGATGCACGAATTCGCATAGCCGTTGGTAAACACAGCGCTGCAATTGCACAGAGTGATCCGCATGCCGGGGAGATTCGTACTGGCGATGTTGTCATTGATGAATCTAGTTACACAGCGCGGCTCAAGGGAGATGTTTTAGATTTAACTTTTAAGGAGTTTGAACTACTCAAATATTTAGCCCAGCACCCAGGTCGCGTATTTACACGTGCCCAGTTATTGCAGGAAATCTGGGGTTATGACTACTTCGGTGGCACGCGCACCGTAGATGTACATATTCGACGTTTGCGTTCAAAACTTGGCCCGGAATTTGAAGCCATAATCGGAACTGTTCGCAACGTCGGTTATCGATTCACTATGCCAAACGGTGGCAAAGAGGGCGCCATTAGCGAAAGAGTTTAAGCGATGCGCCACATCTTAAAGATTCACCGTTCGCTTCAAGGGCCGATTCCAGATACCGATCATGGATTCACAATTGAACGATTTAATCCAGCTTTACATAAACAGTTGTGGCTTGATTTGAACAATAAAATTTTTATTAATCATCCGGATCAAGGTAATTGGGTAATGGAAGACTTAGAAAACCGTATGTCAGAGCCTTGGTTTGATCCGGCCGGCTTTTTCTTAGCGCGGGAGAGTGGCAAACTAATTGGTACATGTTGGACCAAAATTCACCATGACTTAGTTAATCACGCTCCAGTTGGCGAGCTATATGTTGTTGGTGTAGACCCAGAGTATATGGGCCACGGAATTGGTCGTGCAGTTTCGATAACTGCGATGAATTATTTATTTGATAAAGGTATTAAGGAAGCAATGCTCTATGTCGATGCCGACAATGAAAAGGGCTTAAAACTCTACGAGTCGCTAGGATTTAATTAGCATGTGAAAAATAAAAAAGAAGCCAGGGGAACCGGCTTCTTTTTTCACTGCGTTATTAGGGTCGAGCAGGTTGTGTTGGCTTAGCCGGAGCGTTTGCCTTGGACCCGCTAATACCCGCAAGCGCAAAGAGACCAGCCATTTTCGCGGCTGCAATACTTCGCTGAAAGATCTTCATGATTCCCCTCTTGGCCTTGCGGATGAGTAAAAAATAGAGGGTCGATCAGTGGAAATTCATACATTTTTCGGTGCCTATTATGTGAGTTGCTAACTCACTAACTCTCGAAGGCCCTCAACAAGACGATCAATATCCTCCCTAGTTGAATATGGAGCTAGTCCAGCACGCAAGGCTCCACCGTCACCTAAGCCAAGTTTTCGCGAAACTTCGAGAGCATAAAAATTGTGTGCTGGAAGATTGACTTTCTTAATGGCCATTGCCTTATAGATATCGGCACTTACATGGCCAATAAATGAGAAATACAAAGTTGGAGTGCGGTGTTTAGCATGTCCATACATAATCACACCAGGAAGGGCCTTTATTGAACTCTCCATATACTCCAAGAGTCCATCTTCATATTTTTCAAGCGCCCGCATTGAGTTAATAATTTTTTCACGCCGAGTTAAACCTAGACCAGGTGCCAAATCGCTGATGAAGTTAATTGCCGCAATACAGCCCGCCATAATTTCATAGGGCAACGTCCCGAACTCAAACTTTTCAGGAACGATATTTGCCGATGGCAAAAGTTTGTCGTTATGCAAGGATTCGAGCAGGCTGGGTGATGCTGCAAGGGCGGCGCAATGTGGACCCATTAACTTGTAGAATGAAAAACCAAAAAAATCTGTGCCGATTTCCTTCATACTAATTGCGGTATGCGGAGTTAAGTGAACGCCATCAACATAAAATAACGCGCTAGTTTTATGCACGGCCTTCCCAATGGCTTTTAAATCAGGTCGCGTACCGATTGTGTTTCCAGCACCAGTGATTGCAACAAGCTTTGTCTTAGAGGTTAGGACCGCTTCAACGGCCGCAACGGTTAATTCAGAGGTTGCTACATCAAATTCCGCCCAACGCACTGTGGCACCGGCGGATTCGGCGGCTTGAATCCATGGGCGAATATTTGAATCGTGATCTAGACGCGAAACCACGATTTCATCACCAGGTATCCAACTTTTGGCTAGTGTGCGCGAAAAGTCATAACTTAATTGTGTCCAGGAACGGCCATAAACAATCCCACCTGGATCAGCATCAATTAGATCGCCGACGGAGTTGCGAAACTCCACCACAATCGCATCGGCGTTTTTCTCTGATTCGGTAAGCGTGTTGCGATTAGATATCGGCCTAGTAATTGCTGCCGCAATTGCATCGCCAACAACGTCAGGTACTTGGCTACCACCTGGACCATCGAAAAATGCCAGGCCGGTATTTAATGAAGGAAAGTGGGAGCGAATTCTATCAACGTCGTAATCCATGTGCGGCAGGTTATCACTCCCCTAGATCATTGCGCGTAGATTTAATTAGTTATGGCCATCAATTGTTACTGATTCGTGCCGCCCATTGCACGAATTAGCCACATAAGAACCGACTTTTCTTGTTCAAAATCTGCGGCTTGGCGAATGTCGTAATGCGCAACACGATTCCTTATTTGGCTTGCTCTATGCAAATGAGTTCCGACACTATCAAAACTCCTCTTTTCTAAGGGGTTCACTAATGCTGGATACACCAAATGCAAGACTGGGATCCAGAGAGCAACGTAATTACTTCCAATAAATATTCTTCGCCAGAAGCTAAATGGAAGATATTCCTCAACTCCTTCAGTTCGATTTTCATTTCTTCTTAAAGCTTTTTTGATACTCCGCCTGAGTACCTCAGTTTGAGAAATTATCGAAAACCACGTTGAGTAACCTTTTTCACTTGCAAGGCTACTCAGTGTAATAACTACTCGTATTCGCAACTCTTTTTCAATCAAACCCAACATGAAATATAAAACTGCATACCTGCGAAGTTGCGTTTCAATTAAGCGAGTATCTAAGGACACAGGCGCATTATTTTGCATGCAACCGACATAAATCAAAAGTTTTCCACACTTGCAACATTGCAGGGAAGGAGTGTAATCTTTCCTATAAGGCACATGAACGATCAATAGCGAAAGCTATATCGCTTGTGCAACGGCAATATAGCGAATATTGGCGAAAGCTAAACCGCTTGAGCCACGGCCCAAGAGAGATCACTGACGAAAGTTATATCGCTTGGGCCGTTTTGTTTATTGGCCAGCCATTAACCAACTCTGCGCACATCGCGCGAAAAGCCCTGCTATGCGCATCAACATCGGTGGCAGTTGTTTGCGGACACATCAGGGCCATATTATGAAATGGTGTAATTAAAAAACCATCGTTGAGCATACGCAAGTGAATGTACTGTTCTAACTCAAAATCCCCCGCATTATGGGCTTCGGCCCCAGTCAATGGTGGCGATAAGGCAAACATATATTCACCACGTGCACCTAAACGATTACAGCTCCATGGAAGTTCAAATTCGCGAATCACCGCATCGACACCGTCACACCAACGCTTTCCCAATTCATTCATGTGATCAAAATTTGTCTGCGTGAGTACCTGTGTCAGCGTTGCTCGCATAGCGGCAAGTGATAACGCGTTGCCGGCCAATGTTCCGCCAATTCCGCCGGTATCGATAATCTCTAACTCCACCATTTTCTTAATCGAATCGGCGATCACTTGGCTCATTCCAAAAACTCCAGTTGGAATTCCGCCGGCAATCGCTTTACCGACAGTTAAGAAATCGGGCTTTAAACCGCGCTGGGCAGTCATCCCACCAGGGCCAACTGAGATTGTATG
>JANLPM010000198.1:0-2737 GCA_031367265.1 Actinomycetes bacterium | reverse complement strand
GAGTGGTTGGACAAAGTCATATTTGGGCGGCGGGAGATGTAACCGGCGTTGCACCATTTACGCACACTGCTAATTACCAGGGCCGAATAGTTAGTAATAACCTGATAGGTAATATTCAAATCTCGAATTACACAGCAATACCTCGCACTATTTTTACTGACCCGCCAGTTGCAAGTGTTGGAAAGCATGCAGATGCCGAGAACACCCAGGGTTTCATCACCGCGAAAATAGAGTTGAGTGAAGTATCTCGGTTGGCCACGGATGGAGGCCCTGGCGGCCTTCTGATACTTACTGCCGACCCATTACGTGGAGTGTTAGTTGGTGCATCTGCGATTGGACCTCGAGCAGATGAGTGGATTGCCGAAGCTACCCTGGCTATCCGGGCAGAAATCCAGTTATCTCTTTTGTGCGATGTTGTTCATGCATTTCCTACTTTTGGAGAAGCATTTGAACGTCCCCTTAGGGAACTTGCGAGTCAAGTATTGTCGAAGAGTTAAAGCGGTACTGCCTGAGTCAGATGTGGCGCAGCCTCCGGAGTAATACACAAACATCGGTGGGTTGTGAGGTGTTCTGTTCCACGACATAGGCATTTAAAAGTACCCAGAGTTTAAATCCACAACGCAGTAGCGCCTTTGGTTTTATACCTGTACAGGTATATCCTTCATCCATGGAAAACCAACGAAGCTCTACCCTTATTGCACAGGCCCGTAGAGAATCGAGACTTACGCAATCGGAATTTGCATCTCGGGCAGGGACCTCTCAGCCCGCAATTGCACGATATGAGGCAGGCTTGGCCAGTCCTTCCGTAAATACTTTAGTTCGAATTCTCAAAGCCGGTGGTCTTGAGCTAGAACTTCGAGTCAAAGCAACCAGAGTTGTAAATCTATCGTCGAAGCGCGCTAAGAAAATTAGAGAAAATCGTGGTGAGATTAATCGTCTGATGAAAATCGCCGGAGCAAGCCATGTTCGTATTTTTGGTTCCGTTGTCCGCGGAGAAGATAAAGAATCTAGTGATATCGATTTTCTTGTCGATTTCGATACATCCAAAGGCTTATTCCCAATCATTAGATTGAAAACTGAATTGAGTGCCCTACTTAAAGAAAAAGTGGATGTGGCACCCACTTCACTTCTTAAGAAATCAGTTCTTGAAAACGCCTTAAGAGAGGCTGTACCGCTGTGATCCACCGCCACCATGAATTTCGCATTGAAGATATTCTCGATCGGATCCGTAGAATTGCAATTGCTGAAACGTATATGACCGAATCCAAACTAGGGTCACCTGAAGAGGTCGCAGAGATGGCTTTCGATGCGATTCTATATAATTTGGTCGTCATTGGTGAGGCAGTAAAGTCGTTAGATGCTGAGATGAAATTACGGTGTCCACACATTCAATGGAAAGAAATAATTGGCTTGAGAGACCTCTTAGCCCATGAGTATTTTCAGATAGATGTATCTGTTATTAAGGCTTCAATCGATCAGCCTTTAGAAGAAGTCCGCTCGGCTTGCCTGTTAGAGCAAAAAAGATAGAAGTCAACTAGGGCGATTTCCTGTTCCATGCTTGGGACGGGTGTCACCTATATCGCGGGACAATCACAGGGTGGGTTGTGAGGGATTCGAACCCCCGACCCAGGCATTAAGAGTGCCTTGCTCTACCAACTGAGCTAACAACCCGAGGCATTCAGGCGCCGGAAACGCTTGAATGCAGGTGGAAACCTATCAGCATCCAAGGCCTTGCCGCACATTCGCGACACCGTCAAAATAGCTCTATGAGTCACTGGGAAATAAGGATTGCCCTAGCCCTGACATTATTTTTAACAGGGCAAACCGAGGATGCACCGGCTGCGCAGCCAAGCGTGATTCAAGTAATTGCACAGATCGCTGTGAAGGGCCGTGCGCCTAAGACTGGGTACACCCGTGCGCAATTCGGTGCTGCGTGGAAAGATGTGGATCACAATGGTTGTGATACCCGAAACGATATTCTCAATCGGGACTTGACTTCAATCATTTACAAAGTCAGCTCACATGACTGCGTTGTTCTCTCTGGAGTTTTGATGGACCCTTACTCAGGGGAGAGAATTAATTTTCTACGGGGTATGGCAACTAGTGCAGAGGTACAGATTGATCACGTTGTATCGCTTTCAAATGCTTGGCAGACTGGAGCTTTTAAATTAACTGCGGAAAAGCGCACTATGTTTGCTAATGACCCATTGGAGCTATTGGCCGTGAGTGGAAGATTAAATTCGCAAAAAAGTGATGGGGATGCGGCAACGTGGCTACCTCCGAGAAAGAGTTATCGATGCGCATTTGTTGCGCGGCAAGTCGCCGTTAAATACAAATATGGTTTGTGGTTAACGGCGCCAGAAAAAGCGGCAATACTAAAACTGCTCCAACTCTGCCCAGGTCAGTTAATACCAGCGGGCTAAGGAATTAATGCTTTGATTTAATTAAGCGTTCGCGCGAGCTTTCGATTTCAGCTTGTGCCGCGGCCGCGTCGACCCAGTTGCCAGCTGTGACACTTTTGCCAGGTTCAAGAGCCTTATAGACTTCAAAAAAATGTTGGATCTCTGAAAGTTCAAACTCCTGCACATCTCCTAAATCTTGCAAAGATGATTTACGAATATCACCAGCGGCAACACATAGAAGTTTGTCATCCCCACCAGCTTCATCGCTCATATTAAACATTCCAATTGCTCGACACGAAACAACACAGCCAGGAAAAGTTGGTTCATCCAACATC
>JANLPM010000190.1:0-6174 GCA_031367265.1 Actinomycetes bacterium | reverse complement strand
CGAATAATCAAATTCGCCTAACTCTTCCTCAGCAAAACCTAAAACGGTATCTAAATCAGATGTCGGATTAGCAAGGCCTGTATCTATTATTGTTCGCATTCCTAAGAAGTCTTTAATCATCGATTTAATAGCTTTAGATGTGCCGGCATCATTAACTGCCTTGCCTTGGGCCGCCAAAAGTCTCACATATTGCGCATCGAAGCCCGGGTTATATTTACTTTGAATTGATGCGACGGTGGCCGCCCTTGCATCGCTCGCCACATCGGCAAAAGCCGCCCCTGAACCAATGAGCATAAGAGAAGCGACCAAAGCTACAAGTGTGCGTAAGGATTTCATATGCTAAGAATACTTTGTGCTCTGGCGCCGAAGTAAACAAAACTAAGTTTCATGAGTGTTAGCGCGAGTTCCGTGCATCACAACACAGGCGAAAACACACACTTCCATGGTTATGGCTTTATAAAATCCTTAAGGACTATCTTTCCCATAGTTCGCAGGGCGCTCCATGCATAATCTCGCTTTTCGGAATCGTTCTGCTCGAGGTAATCCTGCATTTGAGACGGCGTAATTTGCCAACTTACTCCGAATGGATCCTTGCACCAACCACATTGGCCGGCTTTGCCATCTTTAGTAATCGCCTCCCATAAGCGATCTGTTTCCGCTTGCCCATCGCAACTTATAGAAAGAGATATCGCGTCAGTAAACTCCGGTCCACCAGGCCAGCCCATGCCAATAATTTCGTGCCCGAAAATTGAAAACGCCGCGGTCATTAACTTTCCATCGGCTTCGGGGCGCCCTGACGAATGAATTACGACATTGTCGCCAAAAGTCGAAGTGTAAAAATTCAAAGCCTCTTCGAGGGTGTTGTTGAACCAGAGAAAAGTGCGAAGTTTGGAGCTATTGGGCATGACAGAAATATAGCCGAAGCATGGAGCGCCTTACTCTATTAAGCGTCGGCTGTTTCAGCGGCCGGGCCTACTCAATAACCTGCATTGCCACAGGAACACCAAAGGATTCTCTCAAGAATGGCACAAAGCCTAGGCTTAGTTTTTGAGCACGGGCCAGTTCGACCCGCATCGTGTATGAGGAGCGAATCATGAAAGTAAAAAAAGTTCTTAGTGTGGCCCTCTTGGCTTCAGGTTTGATTGTCGGTTCTGTCAGTGCAGTCCATGCTGATTCAACACCACTTCCAACCGCGACCAATTCTGCTGATTACCAAGCTGCTTTAGCCCAGTATCAAAATGACATAATTCAGTATCGAATTACCCTTGCAAAAAATGGAATTGCCTATCGCAATGCAATGGATAAGTACTGGTCTGATTGGCAAGCCGCTGAAGCTCAGTATTATGCGGACTGGAAAGCTGCAATTGAACAATTCCAAGCTCTACGCAGTGCTTTTCAGGCAAAAGTTGCACCACTAGCCGCAGTACGAAAAATTGCAATTGCCAAGGCAGATGCTGACTTTCTCGCCGCAATCGCCGTTTCTGGCGCCACAAACGCCCAATTAGATCTAGCTTTGAAAAACCATGCCGCCGCAATTACAGCTGCCAATGCCGCGTTCAAAACTGCAGTTGCCGCCCTTGGCGCTGAACCAGTGAGACCAATTAAACCCGCTGAGCTTACCAAGCCAGTAGCACCAGTAAAAGCAGCTGATCCTGTTAAGCCGGTTGCACCTGTAAAACCAGCTAAAGCAGATAAGCCAGATAAAAAGAAAAAGCCATAAGTAATTAACCAACAAAACCCCGAACCAAAAAATGGTTCGGGGGTTTTGTTTTTAACAATTTTACTGAGCAGTCCACCCACCATCGACCGGTATCGATACACCCGTGATGTTGTGGGCGGCGGGTGAACATAGAAATACAACAAGTGCACCAATTTCATCTGGGGTAGACATGCGCCTTGATGGCTGTTTCTCAGAAAGTAAATCGGCAATGCCCGCGGCACGATCTCCCTTAAAAATATCGACACGCGCTTGAATTTGCGGCTCGATGAGTGCGGTTTCTACCCATCCTGGGCAGATTGCGTTAACCGTCACTCCCCCCGAATCACGAGTTCCACTTGCTGCATACTCCAGTGCCGCCGTCTTAGTTAAACCAATAACACCGTGCTTGGCTGAAACATATGGAGCTTTTGAAATGGAAGCGACCAAACCGTGTACCGATGCAGTATTGATTACTCGACCATATCCACGCTCATGCATATGGGGCAGCAATAAACGCATTGTGTCGAAAAATGAGGTGAGATTGATTGCGATTATGTCGTTCCATTTTTCTTGTGGCATTTCACTAATTGCCGCCGTGTACTGAATGCCGGCGTTGTTGCACAAAATATCAACCACACCGCCCGATAAAATAGTTGCCACCAGAGTTTGCGTTGCCGCGCTATCTCGAAGATCACTCACATGGGATTCAACTCTACCGGCTCCCGCGGCAATAACTGCCGCCTCGGCACGCTTTATGGTTTCGACATCGGCTAAGCCATGTAAAACAATATCTGCGCCTGCACGAGCAAGTGCCGTGGCAATCCCAAGTCCAATTCCTTGAAATGAACCAGTAATGAATGCGCGTTTGCCTTTTAAACTCATTTGCGATCTCCATAAATTATCTGTGCCACTTTTTCAGCTCCACTTTCCTCTAACATAATTTCATAGTGATTGTAATCTGCCAGGTATTCCAACTTAATTTTTGGATAGTGCGGGAGAATTTGTTCAAGCCATGCCATCGGGTACACGCCATGCTCTTCATTAAATAGACCCCGCTCGCTTTTAATTAGTATGGATTGCTTGGTAAGCCCCTGAAGCGCACGTATATTCAATTCGTCGCCATATTCTTCTCGAATATCGGCCTCGACAGCTTGCAAATTTGATGCGGGTCTCATGTGTGGTGCGATTCCACGTAGGTCATAATCTGCATATTCATTAAGCACTAATTCCCAACCATCAACGCATGCTGGATGTTGTCTCCAAAATTCTCTGTAGGCCTCTTTAGATTCATACTCGCTTAAAAGCCGTTTATTTACGTACTCCATAATGAATGGCATCGCTTGTTCTAAACTAACTCCTTCCGGCAACGGTAAAGGTAACCCCCCATCCACAAAGACAATCTCTCCAACAAGGTCTGGATATAAATTAACTAATGCAGCCGCAACAAAACCACCCATTGAGTGGCCAATGACATCGGGTTTATTTAAGTGTAAGTATTCAATAACTGCAGCCATGTCCTTGGCGTGTTGAGCCATTCCAAATGGAGCGGGTAAATTATTTGAATCCCCACGCCCTCGAAGATCAACTGCATACACCGCTTTTCCGCGGGCAATTAACGCGTCGGCAAAGAGTTGAAATGCTCTATTTGATGAAGTGACTCCGTGAATCAGAAGAACTGGTTCGCCAGATCCATCTCCGTATCGATAAAGCGCAAGTGAGCCGCCTGAGACTGGAATTAATAAACGCTGAGTGGGAAGGGACATGGGTGTAATTCTGCCCTCTTTTTCCTTAAAACGTTATCGAATTGATGCCAACGTAGTGATTAGTCACAAGATTTACGAGATAGATTTGCCCCCCAAGCGAGCCACCCCGATGTGGCTTACATACTCAACAAGGAGAACAGAAAATGAGCAAACGCTCACTAGCACGTTTGGGAGCGGCCGTAATCTCCCTAGCAGTGATCATGCCCAGCATGGCACCTGCACAGGCCGCAAATGAAATTAAAATTGGTGTAATCACCTCAACGTCAGGACCTCTTGGCTCATATGGACTTGCTTATAATGATGGGCTCGCATGGGGCTTGAATTATTACACTGGCGGAAAAATGTCCATCAACGGTGCCAAGCTTGTTGTAACAACTAAAGATGACGGCGCAGATCCTGCATCAGCCACAGCATCTTTTAAAGAGATGGTTGGCAACGGAACAAAAGTAATTGTTGGAACTGCATCATCAGGAGTTGCCTTAACACTTGGTCCACTAGCGCAACAGAATAAGATCCTCTACATATCAGGTCCAGCAAAAAACCCTGGAGTGACTTCCGAAGCCAACAAGTATGTATTTCGATCAGGAAACTCATCAATTCAAGATTTAGCTCCACTTGCTGGAGTTAAGCCAATCAATGGTAAAAAAGTTGTGTTATTTGTTGAAGATAACGCATTTGGAGCTGGAAACATCGCAGCTGCACGTGCATTAATGGGACCAAAGGGTGCGCTCTTTGAAGAGGTCAAAGTTCCAACATCAACATCTGACTTCACTCCCTTTGCAAAGAAAGCCGTTGACGCCAATGGCAAATACATCTTTATTGCATGGTCAAATGCCCTAACTGCAGGTGCAATGTTGACCTCCCTGAAAGTCCAGGGTGCATTTGTTAAGGCACGACCAATCACTGGCCTTGCAGGTGCTGCAACGTACAATATTTATGGAACTCTTTTTGATGGCGCCAATGCGATCATGACAAATAGTTACTTCGCTGGTGCGGCCAGAACACAGGCGGCCAACGATCTCGCCGTCTGGTTTGCAGCCAATAAGAAAACCCAAGATTTATTCACTTCAACGGGTGCAGATGCTGCCAAAATGATCGTCCGCGCACTCAATGGCAATCCAACTCAGGACGTTGACACCATGATTTCCAATCTAGAAGGATATTCATGGGTCGGCGTAAAGGGCTTAATGTCAGTTAACGCATCTAACCACCTACTGATTCAGCCAATGTTCCTGGTTGGACTAACTAAAACAGCAACAGGCTATGTCCCTGTATTGCTAAAGACCGTCTCTGGCGTTGGTCGATAACCACTGACATATAAATAAATGAACCCCAGTGTAGAAATACACTGGGGTTCTTTATATATTTAGCCTAAATCTTAAGGAGCTGTGAGTTGATTTCTGCATTGAGCGTCACTGATCTTTCTCTGGACATCGGTGGAGCAAAAATCCTCGATGGAATTTCTCTCTCAGTTTCCCACAATGAGATTCTCGGAATTATTGGACCAAATGGAGCCGGCAAGACCTCACTTTTTAATCTCTTGAGTGGAATTCGAAAACCAACTCGTGGCAAAATTTTTATTGGAGACCGCGATGTCACACCAATGCCTCCTCACGAGCGCGCTAAAGCCGGCATCGCACGTACTTTTCAGACTTCCAGTGTCTTTGTCAATCTGACATGTTTGGAAAATGTACGCATCGCTGCACAAGCAGCTCATGGAAAGTCAATGAACTTAACTAAGAGCGCCTATAAATTTACGCAAGTAGTCGCGCAAGCCCACGAGTGTCTGGAAAAAGTTGGCCTAAGTAATCATGTAATGCAACGTGCGGGGGCACTTTCCCACGGTGATAAGCGCCGCTTAGAGATTGCCATAGTTTTAGCATCGAAATCAGATATTGTCCTACTGGATGAGCCTATGGCGGGTATGAGTGTTGAGAATGTTCCAGAGTTAGTTGAAATTATTCGTTCCCTTGCCACGATTCACAAGAAAACTGTATTAATTGTTGAGCACCATATGGAGGTAATTTTAGGTTTAGCCGATCGCATCGCGGTTTTGAACTATGGCGAACTACTTGTCTGTGATACCCCACAGAATGTAATAAACAATCAAACTGTGCAGTCGGCATATATTGGTGAAGCGCTGTGAACGCCCTTGTAGTTAAGGAATTGAACGTAAGAATCAATGAATCCCATATTCTTCACGGCGTAACATTCGATGTACCTGCTCACCAAGTTACTGCGCTACTGGGCCGAAACGGAGTAGGAAAATCCACCACTCTCAAAGCAATATTAGGTCTCTATCCAAGTTCAGGCTCCATTCAACTAAATGGACGAGAAATCAGTGGCTTACCAACCTATAAAATCGTACAGTCCGGAGTTGCATATGTCCCCGAAGATCGTGAAATTTTTTCAACACTTTCGGTCCGCGAAAACTTAGCTTTAGCTTCGCGCTCTAAAAATAATGCCGCGGCGTACGCAACTATTTATGGACTTTTCCCAGAGTTAGACGTCCGTGCAGGCCAACTTGCAGGTTCGCTTTCAGGTGGGCAACAACAAATGGTCGCAATTGCACGTTCGATGTTAAATACTAATGAAATTCTCTTAATTGACGAGCCAACTAAGGGTCTTGCACCGAAATTAGTTACAGAGGTAGCTCACGCCCTATCTAAAATTGCCCACCAAACAACAATGTTAATTGTTGAACAAAACTTG
>JANLPM010000187.1:0-4093 GCA_031367265.1 Actinomycetes bacterium | reverse complement strand
TACCCGTCCCCGACCAGGGCACGCAGATTTAGTTGGAATGCAAAAATATGATCTCGATGATGCCCGGGCAATTCTTGAGCGCGCCAGCGCACGTGAGACCGCATCACGCGTTGCTCTCGGTGCGGTAGCTCGGAATTTTCTAGAGCAGAGTATTGGTGTCGTGATTTTGAGTCATGTTCTCTCAATCGGCTCAGTTCGAGTGCCGCCAGAAACTGCTCTGCCAAGCGCCGAAGATTTGGAGAAAATCGATGCGGATCCCGTTAGGTGTGCCGATGCCGCCACAAGTGCATTAATGATTGCCGAAATTGAGCGCGCTCACTCTGATGCAGATACTTTAGGTGGCGTCGTAGAAGTTCTCGCATTTAATATGCCACCTGGACTTGGCTCGCACGTTCATTGGGATCGGCGTTTGGATGCGCGGTTAGCCGGTGCGTTGATGGGCATTCAGGCAATTAAAGGTGTCGAACTCGGAGATGGATTTGAAACCGCTACTCGTCGCGGAAGTGTCGCGCATGATGAGATTGAAAAATCACCACAAGGAAAGATTATTCGGCGAACTGATCGTGCGGGAGGTACTGAAGGCGGAATGTCTAATGGAGAAATTCTGCGTGTTCGGGCAGCGATGAAGCCAATCTCCACCGTTCCAAAGGCCTTAAACACCATCGATGTTGCAACTGGTTTGAATGCTAAGGCGATTAATCAACGCTCTGACGTATGTGCAGTCCCGGCGGCTGGAATAGTTGCCGAGGCTATGGTGGCTTTAGTTTTAGCAGAAGCGGTGCTGGAAAAATTTGGTGGAGATAGCATTGGCGAAACGCGGCGCAATTTTCTTAGCTATATGCAGAACTTGAACTTTAAGTAAGCAGACAATGCGACAAGTTGTCTTAATCGGTGCACCTGGTAGTGGTAAAACCTCAGTAGGAAAAGCTTTGGCAAAATCATTGGGCGCCACATTTATGGATTCAGATCACTTAGTGCAGGCAAACTCTGGAAAAAAAATCTCTGAAATTTTTATAGAACACGGTGAAGATATCTTCAGGGATTTAGAGTTCGAAGCGCTCACCAGCGCTTTAGCGGTGCCATCGTCGGTCCTTGCTCTGGGTGGGGGAGCTCCAATTTCTGAACGTGCGCAATCTGCCCTTTTAGGTAGTGGTGCGTGGATAGTTTTTCTTGACGTTTCGTTGGCAGTTGCCGCTCCGCGTGTGGGTTTTAATCGCGATAGACCCTTGTTACTGGGCAACCCTCGCGCTCAATGGCAGGCACTCTATGAAGTACGCCGGCCGATTTATGAAAAATTGGCGAGCGTCATAGTTAAGGTCGACAATTTACGCGTGAGTGAAGTCGTTACTGCGATTACGGAGGCAATGTAAATGGAAAGCATTTGTGTGCGCTCCGAGCGCGAATATAACGTTCTTATTGATTGTAACTGGCGTGATGAGTTAAATGCTTTAGTAGAGGGTCGAGTTCGAATTGCCGTTATTTATAGTGAGAAAATGAGAGAGGCTGTTCGCGCCAGCGCAGAGTTGCCTGGGCAAGTTTTCTATTTCGAGCTTCCGGATGGAGAGCTAGCTAAAGATTACGAACATTTATGTCAACTTTGGAATTGGCTCGGTGCACATGGTTTTACCCGATCTGATTTAATTGTCGCAGTTGGAGGTGGCGCGATAACCGACGTAGCAGGTTTTGCTGCCGCTTCATGGCTACGCGGTATTGATTGGATTGGTATACCTACAACCGTTGCTGGAATGGTGGATGCCGCTATCGGTGGCAAGGTCGCAATTAACAGCACACACGGGAAAAATCTTATTGGCGCCTTTCACTCACCGATCGCGGTACTCATCGATCTATCGTGGCTGGATACTCTCTCAGATCGCGATTTTTCGGCAGGGATGGCAGAAGTTGTTAAATGTGGCTTTATCGCCCAGAGTCCGATTGTGAGCTTGCTAGAAAATCAGAGTTTAAAGCAACTTCGCGGGGATTTAACGCGCGTGAAAGCTTTAGTTGTAGCATCGGTTGAAATAAAAGCAGGTGTCGTTTCACATGATTTCAAGGAGAGCTTTGCCCGCGAGATTCTCAATTATGGACACACACTCGGCCATGCAATTGAGATTCATAGTTCGTATTCAATGCGCCATGGCGAGGCCGTTGCTATCGGTTTAGTTTTTGCCGCCGAACTTGCTGCGATTAAAAACCTACTCTCCATGGATATTGTTGACCTGCACCGCAAACTTTTAACCGGACTCAACCTTCCAACCACCTACCCCAGAAAGGCGTGGCTAGAGTTACTACCTCTGTTGGCCTTAGACAAGAAATCTCGCGGTAACTCACGCAGATTTGTTGCACTTTCTGATATCGGCAGCGTCATTCGTATTCAGGATCCCACAGAGCATGAGCTCAGGGCCGCGTATGAGAGAATCAGTTCATGAGGATTTTAGTTATCAATGGACCAAACTTGGCACGTTTGGATATCCGTGACTCTTCCATTTACGGGGATCTAAATTATCAGGAACTCAAAACCGTGATTGACCTTGCCGCGACGAGCCAGGGATTTGAGGCCGATATTCGCCAAAGCGATGACGAGGCCACAATAATTAGTTGGCTGCACGAAGCCGCCGATAAAGAGTTGCCAGTCATCATCAATCCTGCGGCATTTACACATTACTCATATGCAATTCGAGATGCAGCAGAGTTAGTTAACTCACCGCTCATCGAAGTGCATTTATCAAATCCAATGTCACGGGAAGAGTTCCGTCATACGTCGGTAATTTCTGGAGTCGCTCTCGGAACCATCGCGGGTTTTGGCCCTCATTCATATGTTTTAGCTATTATTGCGCTTAAAAACCTTATTCAATAGGCGAAAATACGCGCGCCGATTGCAGGTATCCTTGCTCTCTTGCTATCACAACAGATAGCCGAACTAATTCAACGAGTGGAGCTTTAGCGTGGCAACGACAGCAGATCTAAAAAATGGAATCACCCTGGATATTGAAGGCCAACTGTGGAACGTAATTGAGTTTCAGCATGTTAAGCCTGGGAAAGGCCCAGCATTTGTCCGTACGAAATTGAAATCGGTTCTTACCGGTAAAGTCATTGATCGAACTTTTAACTCTGGAGTTAAGATAGATATCGAAATTTTGGAAAAACGGGATATGCAGTTTTTGTACAAAGAGGGTGAAGACTTTGTCTTCATGGACGCCAAGGATTTTGAACAAATGGTCATTTCAAAGGCAACTGTCGGAGAAATGTCCAATTACATGCTTGAAAATACCGACGCAGTTGTCGCCGTCCATGATGGAAATCCTTTGTACATCGAACTTGCCGCCGCAGTTGCGCTAAAAATAACTTACACTGAGCCTGGCATTCAGGGCGATCGTTCATCAGGTGGAACTAAGCCGGCAACAGTTGAGACCGGGATTGAAATCCAAGTGCCGTTGTTTATTAAACAGGATGAGATAGTCATGGTTGACACGCGCGATGGCTCTTACCAAGGCCGCGCTAACTAGTGTCGGCACGAAGTAAAGCTAGAAAAGCCGCACTCGATCTGCTCTTTGAAGCAGATATTCGGGGAACACAGGCGAATGAAATATTGGCCCATCGTGAGAGCCTTGTCCAAGGATCGGATGCAATGCCGATCCGTGAATACACCAAGGAGTTAGTCATTGGTGTTGGAACTCATATCAGAAAGATTGATGAATTAATCTCAACTTATGCCCAAGGGTGGGATATGGACCGCTTACCGACAGTAGATAGAAACATTTTAAGGCTGGGAATTTATGAGATTCTATGGTGTCCCAGCATTCCCGATGGCGTTGCAATAAATCAGGCCCTATCAATGGCACAAGAGCTATCAACCGATGAATCTGCAACTTATATACACGGTGTATTAGGACGAATCTCTTCGATTAAAGAGAGTTTAGCTATTTAACTTTTAGCAAGAGATGGTTTTGATCTAGAATTTCACGCACTTGAGCTGGAGTTTTTCCGACTGCCATTGCCAGGTGTGTTAGATCGGTGCTACGTAAAGAGAGAACCTCCCCATTCCAATCATTTCGCACCGCCACGACGCCACTGAGAAATGTGATAATTGTTCGCA